>NZ_RQYL01000014.1 GCF_003860125.1 Fretibacterium sp. OH1220_COT-178
GCCTTCTGTGCCCTTGGTCCATAGTGACTTCCCCCTGACTGAATGATTCTGCTGGAGGATATTCTAAACCTTTTAACCTCTCCTGACGACACTATCTAGACTTTCACGCCTTATTAGGGGTGTGCACTGAAGCGATACCCACAACAAAATGAATAAAAATTGCCACTCGGGGCCAAACAACAAGCAACACAACACGAAATAAAGAATGTTATTAAGCTATTTACATTTTTTCAGGGGAGATCTATAATACATTTCATAGGCATACATGACATGAAAAAACAATGATGGAATTCCAAACGACATTGTATGATTCTGACACCCCAATAGACTTGGTATTTTCCATCAAAAATATGGGGCGGATAAACACAAAGTAATTTGCGAAATCAGTCCGTTACCTTGCTACCTTCAAGCGCTTCAGAAGCAGATGCATTTTTTCGATTTTTACCTTTGTCCGTATTCGGATTACGCGTAATCGAGAAAGAACTATTTTTCGCGTTTCTTGCCATACGGGAGGGAAAAAATTGAGTCGATATCCCCATCTTTACCAAGAAATCTATGACATGATCTACCGCGCAACCACATCTATCTCACCCGATGCAGTAAAGATCATGAGAGAGGCGATCGGAAAAGAGCGCAATCCGACAGCAAAAAGTATTATGCAAGCCATGTTGGACAACGTTAGACTTTCGGGAGAAAAACTCAGGCCCCTATGTCAATCGCCGGGTTTTCCCACCGTCTACATCAGCTTTGGAGATTCCTCTTCGCCTCTTGAGGATATCAAGCAGCTGTGGAGAGATGCGTTAATCGAAGGAACAAATCAACATCTTCTGCGCCCCAGTATGGTTGATACATTAACACGAGCAAATCCTGGGGATAACTCTGGTCTAGGGGTTCCTAATTTCGAGTTTGACTACCATCCTGCACAGAATTATCTTGACATGTTGGTGAGCTTTAAAGGATGTGGGGCAGAATTGGCTAATGCCATGAAAATTTTCACAGTTGCAGAGCTTGAGAAAGACAGGGGATTTGCCGGATTAAAAAGATGGGTTCTGAATACAGTTATAAAAGGAGGAGGCAAATTCTGCCCACCGGGCGCAATAGGCATAGGCTTGGGAGGCCAGATGGATGTCGCCTGTAAGTTGGCTCGAAGAACCGTAAGCACGCGGCGCTGGGACGATACTCACCCTGATCCTCGATACGCAGATCTTGAAAAAGAACTGCTCGAAAACATTAACAGTCTTGGCTTGGGAGCTGCGGGTATCGGGGGAGATACAACTCTTCTTGCAGTAAAAATAGACTCCGTCTCTACACACACAGCTATCGCTCCAGCGGCCATCACCTTCCATTGTTGGGCGGCACGACGAACTTACATAAGACTTCATCCCGATGGACAAAGGGAAATCCTGTTTTAATCTTGTTTGTGCATAATTGTTCGTATCTCTATTCGGCAATTGACATCGCGAAATGCTTGGAAAAAGGTGTTTGAGATGACCGAGATACTTCTAAACACACCGCTCAAAGAAACCGATATCAGACGGCTAAAAATCGGAGATGTCGTTTTTCTCAAAGGCTCTCTTATGACATCTCGGGACATGGGTCATTTGAAAATTCGGCAACTTTTGGATAACAAGGAAAATCTCCCCTTAGATTTTAACGGATCTGTTATTCTCCATGCCGGGCCTGTCGTCAACATGAATAGACAAGGAGGATATGATTTAGTGGTTATCGGTCCCACAACGAGTATTCGCATGGAACCTTATCACAGAATGGTAGCGGATCTGGGAGTTAAGGGGATCATAGGTAAAGGAGGACTGGGCGAGGATAGCCTGAAAGACTTTGCGGAATACGGACAGGTCTATTTTCAGGCCGCACCGGGTTGTGCCGTACTTCTCGCAGAGGGTATCTCTGAGATCAAAGAAGTCCATTGGCTGGAGCTTGGTGTGCCTGAGGCTTTATGGATACTTGAAGCTCAAAGGTTCGGCCCCCTTGTGGTCGGTATGGACTCTCACGGAAAAAGCATTTATCAGGAACTCCGGGAAAAAGCGGAGAGAAAAAAGGAAGCTCTCTATGGCTGCTGAATCGGAAACCTCGTTGCCTTAAATTTTACTTTTTCTGTGCAAGCACGACCTTACAGAAACAACCCGATCAGCAATAAAGAAAAAGACGATGGCTAGGCTCAAGCGCCTGCTCGAAAATAGATTCCGAAAAAAGTGGTGAAGAATGAGATCAAAAATTTTAGTAGGCGGTAGACTTCTTGAGTTTTATAGCAAAATTCAAAACAACCTTTGAGTTGGTGGGCATTACCCAGAGCAGAATCTTCGGAGCCCATCCTTGTTATTCCACATAACTTTCTAAATATTTATTCATCAAGGAGGAAAAACCGTGGAATACAGAATCGAGAGGGATTCCATGGGGGAGGTGCGGGTTCCGTCGGACAAATTGTACGGGGCCCAGTCCCAGCGCAGTATCGACAACTTCAAGATCGGCGTGGAGAAGATGCCTAAGGAGATCATTGCCGCCTTCGCCATCCTGAAGAAGGCGGCGGCGCTCACGAACAGGAAGCTGGGGGTCCTGGACGCGGTGCGGGCGGACGCCATCGCGAGGGCGGCGGACGAAATCCTGGAGGGCAGGCACGACGGGAATTTCGAGCTTGCCGTATGGCAGACCGGAAGCGGAACGCAGTCGAACATGAACGTCAACGAGGTCATCGCCAACAGAGGAAACCAGCTCCTCGAGGGCTCGGACAGTCCGCTCCACCCCAACGATCACGTCAATCGCTCCCAGAGTTCGAACGACGCCTTCCCCACGGCGATGCACATCGCAGCAGTCCTCGCCCTGGAGGACCGGCTCCTCCCCTCCCTGAGGCAGCTGAAGGAGACGCTGGATGCGAAGGCAAGGCGATACGCCGATCTCGTCAAGACGGGCCGGACGCACCTTCAGGACGCGACTCCCCTGACCCTGGGACAGGAGATCGGCGGATGGGCGCGCATGCTCGCCCGGGACGAGGAGATGATCCTGTCGGGGCTCTCCTTCCTGAAGGACCTGGCCCTGGGAGGAACCGCGGTCGGAACCGGGCTCAACGCCCCGGAGGGCTTCGACGCCGCGGTCGCGGCGGAGATCGGAGCCCTCACGGGAAAGGACTTCGCGACCGCGCCCAACAAGTTTCACTCCCTGACCAGCAAGGACGAGCTCGTCTTCGCTCACGGCGCCTTGAAGGCACTGGCCGCGGACCTTCTGAAGATCGTCAACGACATCCGCTGGCTGGCCTCCGGCCCCAGGTGCGGGCTCGGGGAGCTGCTCATCCCGGACAACGAGCCCGGGAGCTCCATCATGCCCGGCAAGGTCAACCCGACCCAATGCGAGGCGGTCTCCATGGTCGCGGCTCAGGTGATGGGCAACGACGTGACGATCGGCTTTGCGGCCAGCCAGGGCAATTTCGAGCTGAACGTCTACATGCCGGTCCTGATCTTCAATTTTCTGCAATCCTCGCGCCTTCTCGCCGACTGTATGCGCTCCTTCGACGAGCACTGCGCCTCCGGACTCCAGGCCAATACGGAGAGGATCGGCCTTTTCGTCAACGATTCCCTGATGAACGTGACGGCCCTGAGCCCGCACATCGGCTACGACAAGGCCGCGGAGATCGCCAAAAAGGCGTTCGCGGAGAACGTGACGCTCAGGGAGGCCGCCGTCGCCCTGGGGTATCTGACCGGGGAGGAGTTCGACAAGCACATGGATCTCAGCGCTATGTGCGGACCAGATATCGTAAGGAGAGGACTCTGAATCCAAGTAAGTGACACAGAAATAGAAACAATGCTTTTACCAACCTCTAGACATTTTTTCTGCAGTGCTGGATAAGAAGGAAATAGCTATGACTACAATTTCAGATGGAATAAGCAGACAATGCGCAAGATTTATCCAGAATCTTTCCTTTGGCAATCTGGATCAAGAAACTTTGTCGATCGTCAAAAAATGTATCATAGACTGGATGGGATGCGCTATAGGGGGCTCTTCCACTTCTGCTGCGCAAATCGTCGAATCCCTCGTCATGGATATGGGGGGCAAGCCTCAGGCCACACTGCTAGGGAACTTCAACAAAACGACGATTCTTCAAGCTGCAATGGTCAATGCTTACAACAGTCATATCCTTGAGATGGACGACGTACATAAAAGCTCGATCTCCCATCCCGCTGCTCCGGTGATATCGACTACTTTTGCTCTCGCAGAGCATTTAGGCAGTTCAGGAAAGGAGATGGTAGAGGCAATTGTGGCCGGCTACGAGGTTATGATACGGATTGGAGAGGCAATATCCCCCTCCCACTATACCCTATGGCACACAACTTCCACGTGTGGTACTTTTGGTGCGGCAGCAGCAAGCGCTAAACTGTTACATCTCGACGAACAAAGTGTACTCCACTCCCTGGGCAACGCCGGCTCACAAGCGGCAGGCCTATGGGAATTCGCATCCGACAACGCAATGACCAAATATCTTCACTGTGGGAAGGCCGCTTACAACGGCCTTGTATCCTCCCTCTTGGCTCAAAAGGGGTTTACGGGGGCAAGCCAAATTCTTGAGGGGCCAAGAGGCTTTTTCAAAGCTTACTCGCAGGAAACAAACTTCGAGAGAAGCTTTAAGGATTGGGGAATCCACTATAAAATCCGCGAGACGGCATTTAAACCCTACGCATCCTGTCGCCATACTCATGGCCCGATCAATGCCGTGCTGAATCTTTGTCAACGGGAAGACATCACTTACGAAAATGTAGAAAGCATTACCGTGGAAACTTACGATGTTGCGCTTCCTCTCGTGGACAACTATGATTTTTCTACCCCTGCGGCAGCCAAGTTCTGCCTCCCCTATTGTTTAGCCAGCGCTCTTATACTAGGACAGGTTGGAGTCGATGCCTTTCGAGAGGAATATCTCACGGACCCGCGCTTCAAAAAACTAGCCTTCAGCGTTACACTCAAATCTTCTGAAGAATTGAACGCTCTATACCCTTTAAAATGGGCTTCTAGAGTCGTAATTCAAACAAATCAAGGCAACTCTTACGATATTTTTATCGATTACCCAAAGGGAGACCCTGAAAATACGATGTCAGACACTGAGATTGAGGAAAAATACTTCAGCCTGACTGCTTTAAGAATGGAACGATCCAAAGCCGATTCTTTGTTGCAGCAAATTAAATCTATAGAAAATCGCGATAGCCTCATCAATATTTTTCAGAAATTCTTTCTCTGAAATTCTAAAAACAATAGAGGATTATTCTACCCGATAAGGAGATGGCCATCTTGTTTCATGATTTTGATGACATCACGATACGTTGGGGGACGGACTCTAAAAAGTATGGGCTTTATCCCAAGGACGTCATTCCGATGTGGATAGCCGACTCCGATTTTAAGAGTCCCCAAGCGGTTATCGACGCCCTTGCTCAAAGACTGCAACATGGCATTTTCGGTTATCCCTCGGAAAGCCAAAGACTTAAGAAGGCCGTTTCCCTTTGGGAGGGAAAGCGACATGCTTTTGAGGTGACACCGGATTGGGTAACTTTCATTCCCGGAGTTGTAGGAGGACTCGTATGCGCGATTCGCGCATTCAGTCGTCCAGGAGATAAAGTCTTGATTCAGACCCCCTGCTACCCACCTTTCGCTGCAAGTATCGAGAATAACGGCCGCAGAGTTCTTTGCAACCCTCTTCTGCTAAAGGAAGAGCGCTACGAAATCGACTTCGGGCACTTTGAAAGGCTATGTCAAGATTCTCAAACCCGTCTTTTCATCCTCTGCAACCCACAAAACCCAACCGGACGTGTTTTTTCAGAATTTGAGTTACGAGAAATGGCCCGAATCTGTATGGAGAACGATATCCTGATACTCAGTGACGAAATTCATTGTGACATCGTTTATCCACCCCAACAGCATATCCCCATGGCATCATTGTCCCCCAAAATCGCAGACTATTGTGTCACTTTTATCAGTGCTAGCAAGACCTTCAATCTCCCGGGATTCCGAACGGCAGTCACAATAGCCTCCAACTCCATTTTGAGGTCACGAATTCATGATGTGTTGACTGCGAATAAGGCTACCGGACAAAACATTATGGGGACCCTAGCGTCTTGTGTTGCCTTCGAGAGTGGCACAGATTACGCGGACCAATTGGTGCGCTACCTCAAAAAAAACCTTGATCTGGCAAAAGTAAAGCTGAAAAAAACGAAACTTCGACTTGTCAATCCAGAAGGCACCTATCTCCTATGGCTGGATTGTCGGGAGGTGACGGAGGACCCGGATAAGCTGATGGAGTTTTTTGTTCGAAAAGCAAAGGTAGGAGTCCAGAACGGGACCGATTTCGGAGAGGAGGGCAGAGGTTTCGTGAGAATAAATATCGCATGTCCACACTCGATTCTGGACGACGCACTGCGACGTATTCAAGATTGTTTTGAAGATGGTATAAGCCAAGCCACCGTTGCCTAATTTTGGCCCCAAGCTACAACGCACTATTAAGTTAAAGCAGGAAATCGCACATCCGTTATTATAAGGGAGGGCTCTTTATGACAGAAACAATCCAGAGAATCAATCCCAAAATTTGGATCTTCGCGATCGTTCTTATTGGTTTTGTGGTCCTTCAGGCAGCAGTTTTCCTGAAAATAGCTTTAAACTTCAACAAAAAGCATCACGTACTCACGTCTCAGGAGGTTAAAGACGCCGTTAAAACAGGTGCGGTATCTGTTATCGGTCCAGCGCTCAGCGTTGTTCTTCTTGCTATGACCCTGATCACTTTCGTAGGACCAGCAACGACTTTTATGAGAGTAGGGGTAATAGGATCCGCCTCCTATGAACTCAACATAGCCAATACGGCAGCAGATGCCATCGGAGTTTCGCTGGGGACAGAGGCCGTTACGGAATCGGTCTTTACCCTCTGTCTATTCGGTATGATCCTTGCTTCCGCCCCATATTTCCTCAACTGCTTCATTAGCCTGAAACCTCTCGACATGGCTATGAAGAAAGCCGCTTCAAAGAAAATTTCTTTCACTACATATATAGGCCTAGCCGCAGCCGTTGGTTTGATTGGGCGAAATACGCTAAATCAAATGAAGAGCACGCCGCACGTCGTGGCCATCGTAGTCTCAGTGATTTTGACACTACTCATGAAAAGCTATATCAAGAGAACCGGAAAGAAAGGGTTGAACAACTGGATCCTCGTAATATGTCTCATCGCGGGCATGACTGCTGCTGTCCTGACAAAAAAATATATGTAGACTCAGCTGAGGAGATGATATTCAATGTCTGACATCCTGGAGAATAATAACATCATGGAACAAGAGTATCAGGATATCTTTATGAGACGAGTGCACCTTGTGGGACGTAGCTCTATGGTGATTGGCCTGCTGCTTTCTTTCTTGCCGGTCATCTACCTTTATTTTTTTAAAGGATACCGTGCGGACGCCAGCAGTTATTTTCAGGTTATATTTGCTGTCGTGGCCTACGGATTGAGTCTATGGTTAACGGAGCCTCTTTCCTATTACCCTATCCTGGGCTCCGCAGGAACTTATATGGCCTACCTGTCCGGAAATGTGGGCAATATGAGAGCCCCTGTCGCTATGGCCGTTCAGAGCAGCATGAAGGAAGAGGTTACCACGCCACGGGGAAATATCGGGACAATCATAACAATAGCGATCTCCGTATTTGTCAATATCATCATCCTAGCAGCGATCATTTATGGCGGAACGTACCTGTTGAAAGTCCTTCCTCAGGATGTGTTAGACGCATTCGCTTACACTCTGGCAGCTCTTTACGCCTCAATGATCACCATGCGCACTGTAAATAACCCCAAGAGAGCGCTTTCTTATATGCCTGTGACCATCATTCTGTTCTATGTCGCAAAAAACATAGCTCCTCTAAAGCGTTACACCCTGGCCATTTGTATTGCAGGAACAATTCTTTTCGCATACCTGCTCTTTACCAAGGAACGTTCTAAATTGGAGGCCGATGGCAAATAAAATTAAGAGGGGAAGGGTGCTTCATGAAGTTCATCGATATGCATTGTGATATTCTCTTGAAATATTGCGAGCCCAACGATATCAAGGGAGATCTTTATGAAAATCCCCATATGTTTGACCTTAAAGGCTGCAGGGCCGCTGGAGGAATCGGACAGTTTTTTGCCATTTTCTTCCTGGCTCCCACTTCCCCTCGCCTTGCAAGGATTCAACCCATCACCGATCAAGAGTATTTTGATCGACTCTACACGGTTTTCAAAAATACTCTCAAACGTCACGAAGAACTCATCGCCTTTGCCGGAAACGCCAAGGACATGGCACACAATGAAGCGATGGGGAAATTATCCGCCTTTCTTACGGTAGAGGACGGACGTCTTATCAATGGGCAGCTCCAAAAACTAAAAGAGTTTTATGATTTAGGAGTTCGTCTGATCACCCTGACCGGCAATCAGCGAAATTGTCTGGGAGCTCCTAATTCCAGGGACGCCAATATCATGGCAGAAGGCTTAACTGCATTCGGAAAAGAGGCCGTTCACTGGATGATGGATAACGGAATTCTGGTGGACGTCTCCCATCTCTCGGACGGAGGGTTTTATGACGTCTTGGCTATAAGCACAAAGAAGGGGATCCCTTTTGTTGCCTCTCATTCCAATTGCAGATCATTGGCTGCGCATCCTCGCAACCTTACAGACGAAATGATAAAGGAGATCGGCAGAACGGGAGGCCTTATAGGGGTCAACTTCGGGCCAGAGTTTCTCAATAAAGACCAAGAGAACAAACACAGCAGCACGGATAGCATTGTGGCTCACATGAAGCGGATAAAAAATCTGGCGGGAATTGAAAGTGTTGCACTAGGCTCCGATTTCGATGGCATCCATGGATCTTTTGATATTCCCCATGTCTCTCACATGAGCACTCTGTTTCAAGCCATGGAAGAAAACGGCTTTTCCTTAGATGAAATAGAAAAGATCGCTTGGAAAAACGTCTCTCGAATTATATTGCAGTGCATGAAATAATTTATTTTCAACATTGATCAGGATACAAATAATAGACATACAACCAAGCAAGGCTCCTTTAGAAGCTTTTTAGAATACATTTGATAAACATAACGGCAGAGAAACACAAATAACTATCCAAGACTCTCCAGAATAACATGCAATCCAAATGGGAAGCGAAGCCGACAAAAACGTCGTAAGTACCACTTCCACAATGGATATGGGTCGAGGTCGCCTTACAGCGACCTCGACCATTGCACTAACGGATCACGGCGTTCGGGATCCAGGTGGAAACCCCGGGGAAGAGGATGATGAGCAGCAGAACCAGCCCCATCACCCCCAGGAAGGGATAGATGTAGCGGAACGAGTCCGAGTACCGGGTCTCCGTGATCTTGCACGCCGTCATCAGGTCCACGCCCAGCGGGGGCGAGTTCGCGCCGATCGCCAGGTTCACCGCGATCATGACGCCCAGGTGGATGGGGTCCACGCCCAGCTGCTTCATCACCGGCATGAAGACGGGGACGATGATGATGATGATCGCGATGGACTCCATGAACGTCCCCAGCACCAGCAGCAGCAGGTTGAAGAAGAGCAGCACGACCCAATAGTTGTCCGATATCGACAGGATCGTCTGCGCCACCTTCTGCGGGATCTCCTCCAGGGCCAGGATCCACCCGAAGAGGGAGGCCGACGAGATGATGAGGAGCACCGCGGCGCTGGTGAGGGCCACGGAATGGCAGACGTCCCAAAAGTCCCGAAGCGAGAGCTTGCGGTAGACGAAGGCCGACAGGACGAGGGCGTAGAGGGCCGCGATCGCGCCCGTTTCCGTTGCGGTGAAGATCCCGCTCCGGAACCCCACGACGATGATGAGGGGAGCCCCCATGGGCAGGACGGCCTCCTTGAGGGTCTGGGCCACCTCCGGCCAGGTGGGCTTGGCCCCGCAGGGATAGCCCTCCTTTCTGGCGAAGTACCAGGAGAGCGCCATCAGCCCCACGCCCAGCAGAATGCCCGGCAGGATTCCCGCCAGAAAGAGCCTTCCTATGGAGACGCCCATGGTCACGCCCAGGACGACCATGACGATGCTGGGCGGGATGATGGTCCCCAGCGAGCCCGCGCAGCCCAGGAGCGACGCGGTGAAGGACATGTTGTACTTTTGCTGGCGCATCATGGGGACCACGATCGAGCCGATCGCGGCCACGTCCGCGATGCCCGACCCCGATATGGCCCCGAACAGCATGCACGAGACCACCAGCACCATGGCGAGCCCCCCGGGGATCCGCCCCACCAGGATCGAGGCCAGCCGCATGATCTTGGGCGTGATGTCGCCCTTGGCCATGAGCGTACCCGCCAGAAGGAAGAGCGGGATCGCCAGGAGCGTGAAGGAGTCCACCCCCACGACCATGCGCTGCGCGATGGCCGTTATGGGGACGGACTCGAAGATCAACAGGTACGACGCGCCCGAGACGGCGATGGCGAAGGCGACCGGTATGCCCATCGCCATCAGCAGGAGCATGGAGCCCAGCAGCAGCGTCATGACGGGTGCCTCTCCGTCTCCAGCCCCTCCCTGCCCGTGATCAGCATCCAGAGGCCGAAGAGGGCCATCAGGCCGAACCCCACGGGAAGCGCCAGATAGAGGATGCCCGCGGAGATCTGGAGGGATGCGGTGACGTCGTCCCAGACCCGCGCCACGACCCTGCAGCCGCTGCGGATCCCATAGCCCAGGAACGCCAGGATGATCAGGACGTTCAGACGGATCAGCACCTTGCGGGCGGTGCGGGGCAGACGCTCGACCAGCATCTCGATGCCGATGTGCTCGCCCCTCAGAAACGCCGCCGCGGCGCCCACGAAGGTCATCCACACCAGCAGCGTCTGGCTGGCCTCGGCGCCCCAGGGCAGGGGATTGTGAAAGATGAAGCGCGACGCGACCTCGAGCACGACCTCGAGAAAGATCAGAAGCACGACAAGAATCAGAAAGGGCCTGAGGAGCCGATCGAATATCCTCATGCCCTTACTCGCCCGCCTCCCGGACCAGCTTCATCAGCTCCTCTCCGAACGTCGGCTCGAAGCTCTTCCAGACGCCCTGGACCGCCTCGCGGAAGGGGGCCTTGTCCACCTCGCGCACGTCGACGCCCTTCTTGCGGATCTCCTCCACCAGGGCGGCGTCCGCCTCGCGGATCATCCTCCGCTCCTCGTCGCGCCACTTCGCGGCCAGGGTCAAAAAGGCCTTGCGGTCCTCCTCGGAGATTCGGTCCCAGACGTCCGTCCCCACGCAGAGCACGGCCGACGTCCAGATGTGCCCCGTCAGGGACAGGTGTTTCTGCACCTCGGAGAACGCGTTGGAGACGAAGATGACCAGCGGGTTCTCCTGGGCGTCCACGACGCCCTGCTGGAGCGCGGAGTAGAGCTCGCCGAACGGAATGGGCATGGGCGAGGCGCCCAGGGCGGTGAAGGTGTCGAGGCGCATCTTCTGGGGCGTCACCCGGATCTTGATGCCCGCCAGGTCCTCGGGCTTGTCGATCGGGCGCTTGTTGTTGGAGATGTGGCGGAACCCGTTCTCCCACCAGGCCAGGCCGACGATGCCCTTTCCCTTCAGGATTCCGAACAGGACCTCCCCCAGTTTGCCGTCGAAGGCCCTGTACGCCTGCTCGTGGGACGCGAAGGCGTAGGGCAGCTCCTCGATGCCGAACTTCGGGTCCAGGGACTGGAACGAGGACCCCCCGACCAGGGCTCCGTCGATCGTCCCCATCTTCAGCCCCTCGATCAGGTCCTTCTCGTTCCCCAACTGGGCGCTGTGGAAGACCTTCAGCGTCACCCGGCCCTCCGTCGCCCCGGCAAGATCGGACGCCAGGCCCTCCAATGCGACGTTCCACGGATGATCCGGATTCAGCACGTGGCCCACCCGAATCGTCGTGCCCGCAAACGCCGGCACCGCCAGCAGCAGCAACGCAACAACCGCAAACCCGAATTTCCTCATCCTCTCGATACCCTCCCGACATTCGACGTATCCGCGCTCCCTTCCGCAAGGAAGAGGGGCGATCGGATTGACACACAAGTTTCATTTTACACGTTACAAGAAAAAAGAAAACCTTTTACGACGCATCGGCCTTGACATCCCTTTTCCTGCAGTGTATAACCGTGAAAAATTCCAAAAAAGGGCGCGGGCGCTCATGCGGCAACCCCCGCCCAAGGGATGGAGGGACAGAGCATGGGCATTCTGGCACGTTACGCCGAGCTGCTTCCGGTGACGTCCGCGACGCCGCCCGTCAGCCTGGAGGAGGGCTCCACCCCGCTGATCGCCCTGCCGCGCATCGGGGCACGGCTCGGCATCACGCTCTACGGCAAGTTCGAGGGGTGCAACCCCTCGGGCTCCTTCAAGGACAGGGGCATGGTCCTGGCCGTCGCCAAGGCGCTGGAGGAGGGCAAGCGCGCCCTGATCTGCGCCTCGACGGGCAACACCTCCGCCTCGGCGGCCGCCTATGCGGCCTCCGTCGGCATCCCCTGCTTCGTCCTGCTCCCGGCCGGCAAGGTCGCTCTGGGCAAGCTGGCCCAGGCCCTGATGTACGGGGCGAAGGTCATCGCCGTGCGGGGCAACTTCGACCGCGCCCTGGAACTGGCGCGCACGGCGGCCGAGAGGACCGGCTGCGCCATGGTCAACTCCGTCAACCCCTACCGGCTCATCGGCCAGCGCACGGGCGCCTGGGAGATCTGCGAGGCCCTGGGCGGCAGGGCCCCGGACTGGCACGCCATCCCCGTCGGGAACGCGGGGAACATCAGCGCCTACTGGGCGGGCTACTCCGAGTACCTCGGCCTGGGCCGGATACCCCGCGCCCCCCGCATGATGGGCTTTCAGGCGGCGGGGGCCGCGCCGCTCGTCACGGGGCGCCCCTGCCCGAACCCCGAGACGGTCGCCACGGCCATACGCATCGGCAGCCCGGTCAGCGGCCACCTGGCCCGAGCGGCGGTGTCGGAGTCGGGCGGCGAGTTCAACGCGGTCTCCGACGAGGAGATCCTGGCCGCCCAGAGGCTTCTGGCCTCCGAGGGAGGAGTGTTCGCCGAACCCGCATCCTGCGCTCCCCTCGCGGGGCTCCTCGCGCTCGAACGCGCCGGGCGCCTGCCGAAGGGCATCACCGTGGCCATGGTCCTGACGGGCAACGGCCTGAAGGATCCGGACACGGCGCTCTCCCAGACGGGACGCCCCGTCGAGATCGACGACTCCCTCGACGCGCTGATGGACGTCCTGGGGACCCCGTCATGAAGGGCGCCCCCCTCCTCTCCCTGCGCGTCCCCGCCACGAGCGCGAACCTGGGCTCAGGCTTCGACACCCTGGGCATGGCGCTCTCCCTCTGCAACGTCTTCAACGTCCGAGAGCTGCTGCCCGAGGGGGAGTTCACCTGCGACGTCATCGGCGAGGGGGCGTACGAGCTGACCGACGCGGCCTCCAACATGGTGGTTCGGAGCTACCTCCGCGCCTGCGCGGAGTGGGGGCTCCCCGCCCGGGGCCTGGCCCTGGAGTGCCACAACGTCATCCCGCTCTGCCGCGGGCTCGGCAGCTCCTCCACCGCCGTCGTGGCGGGCGTGGCGCTCGCGGACGCCGTCTCGGGCAAGGGGGCGGACGAGGCCGAGCTGCTGCGCGTCATGACCCTGATCGAGGGGCACCCGGACAACGTCGTACCCTGCTACGTCGGGGGCATGACTGTCTGCTGCTGGGACGGCCGGGACCTGCGCTACGTGAAGCTTCCGCCCCTGCCGGACGACATGCACGTGGTGGCCGCGGTGCCGGACGTCCGGGTCCGTACCCAGGAGGCCCGCCAGGTCCTGCCCGAGCTGGTCCAGTTCGGGGACGCCGTCTTCAACCTGGGGCGCGCCTCCCTGCTCTGCGCCGCCTGGGCGACGGGCCGATGGGACCTGCTGTCCTGGGGGATGGACGACCGCCTGCATCAGCCCTACCGAAGCTCCCTCTTCCCCGGCGGCAAGGCCATCCTGGAGCGCATCCGGGAGCTTCCCGGCTGCGTGGCCGTCGCGATCAGCGGGTCGGGCCCCACGATGGTGGCGCTGGTGCGGGGCTCGCCCGGCGCGGTCGCCTCGGCGATGTGCCGCACGTTCTCCGAGCACGACGTGCCCTCGCAGTTCTTCGTCCTTCGCGGCTCCTCCACCGGAGCGGCGATCGAACGCGCCGCCGGCGGCCTGCCGCCGGCCGGAGGCGCGGGGAAAAATTTCATTTCTCGGGATAGGAGCTGAGACCATGCAAAAGTCGACGATCGAAAGCATCCGGATCGACCGCGGGTGCGCCCGCATCATCCTGCTGGGCGTCCCCGACCTCCCGGGGGTCGCGGCCACCGTCTTCTCGTCCCTGTCCGAGAAGAACGTCGGAGTGGAGATGATCGTCCAGAACAACATGCGCGGCGGCATGACGGACATGACCTTCCTGATCCGCAAGGACCGTCTGGACGACGCCATCCCCGTCTGCCGGGCGGCCGCCGAGTCGATCAGGGCCCAGGGCGTCTCCTTCAACACGGAGGTGGCCAGCGTCTCCATCCAGGGCCGGGACCTGTCCTCCAGCCCGGAGATCGCCGCAAAGATGTTCGCCACTCTGGCGTCGGTGAACGTGAACATCGGGATGATCACCTCAAGCGCGCTCGCGGTCACCTGCGTCGTGGACGCCACCGCCGTGGACCGGGCCGTCGAGGCCCTGGAGGGGACCTTCGGGGTCAAACCCGCGTAGCCTCCGGCCCTTCCCGGACAGATCAAGTCGGGGCCCCGGACTTTACCGTCCGGGGCCCCGAATGCTGCGCTTCCGACGCTTTCGCACGACGCAAAAACGAGCCCCCGCCATCAAGCTCTCTCCCACAAGCTGCAAAGGCAAGAGCAAGGGGATCGCACTCAAAGGTCAATATTAATCAATTGATTTGTCGTCTTTTTTGACAGTCTTCATTTCTCTTGCATCCGCCGCCAAGGGCAGCGTCACCGCGAACCGGCTGCCATGCCCCTCCGTGCTGGACACGGCGATCGTCCCGCCATGGGCCTCCACCATCGCCTTCGCGATGGCGAGCCCCACGCCGCGGCCCCCGGTCGCCCGGGCTCGGGCCGCGTCCGATCGGTAGAAGCGGTCGAAGACGTGGGGAAGGTCCGATGCGGCGATTCCCGTCCCCCAGTCCTCGACCTCGATCACGGCCTCGCCGTCGCGGGTGAGCAGCCGCACCTCCACGCGTCCCCCGGGGTCCGAATAGCGCAGCGCATTCGAGAGCAGGTTGTCGATCACGCGGCGAAACCGTTCGGGATCGATCTCCGCCCGGACGTCCCGCTCGAGGCTGCGGCAAAGCGCCACCTCCGCCCCCTCGAAGAGCGGCTCCAGAGCATCCAGAAGAGCCCGCAAGAACTCGGCGAGGTCCGTATCCTCGACGCGGACCGACAGAACCTCGCCCTCCAGATGCGTCAGGGTTTCCACCTCCCCTATCAGGGCGCTCAGACGCCCCACCTCGGAGACGCAGAGCGCCAACCGATCGGGGCTCGCCTCCCAGATCCCGTCCGCCATGGCCTCCAGCTGAGAGCGCACCACCGTCAGCGGGGTCCTGAGCTCGTGCGCGATGTCCACCATCAGCCGCCTGCGCAGCCGCTCCTGTCCGGCCAGGGAGCGCCCCAGATCCTCCACCCCGCGGGACAGCACGTCCATCTCCCGGATGCCGCTCGGAGGTTCCGGATCCAGCTCATACTCCCCCCGGCTGATGCGCCGTGCCCGTTCGGCCGCCCGTACCACGGGCCGGCTCAACCCTCCGGCGACGAAATACCCCAGCCCGCAGGCCACGGCGATCATCACCAGCGCCCCCAGGAAGGTGTTCCGGGCGAGGCGCGACACGAAATCCCGGTCAAAACGACTGGGCAGAGCCTGGAGGCTCCCCTCCAGGAGACCGATCCGTCGGTCGCCCGAGTTCAGCTCGACGACGGCGAGTTTGCCGCCCCCGACTTTCCTCCCGTGCGCTCCGTGCCCCCGACCGGGCCCATGGGGCAGAAGCCTGTTCCCGTCCGCATCCCAAAGGGCGATATCCGGGACTCCCCAACGCGGGGAGGAACGCATGACGTCCATGACGCGCCTTCGGTCCCAGCCTCCGTCCTCCCGATAAAGGGCCTCCAGGGATTGCCCCAGGGCCTCCAGGTCGGAGAGCCGCCGACGCTCCAGATACTCCCGGAACCCCGAAAGGGTCAGGCGCATCCCCAGGGCCGGGACGATCGCCCCGCTCAGCACCGCCAGGAGGACGTAGAGGGACATCAGATGAACCCGGAGAGAGCGCCCCTTCATGACCGCTCCTCCGGATCGGCGTCGTCGATCCTGTAGCCGAAACCGTAGACGGTGCGTATCCAGCCGTTCTCGTGCCCCGGCTCTGCCAGCTTGCGCCTGAGGTTCTTGACGTAGGTGTCCACCGTGCGGTCGAACCCCTCGTAATCGTCGCCCAGAGCGACGCGGATGATGTCGTCCCGCGACCAGGTCCTCACGGGCCGGGAGGCCAGGGTCGAGAAGACCAGGAACTCGCTGCGCGTGACGGGGACCGCCGAGCCGTCCTTTCGGATCTCCACCCGCTGCGGGTCGACCTCGATGCGCCCGCCCACCCTCACCAATCCGCCGCTGCCCACGGCCTCCCTCGATTCCCGCGCCGGGCGGAGGTGCGCACGGATCCGAGCCATGAGGACCCGGGGACTGAAGGGTTTGCCGACATAATCGTCCGCTCCGGCATCGAGCCCTGCAACGACATCGTCCTCACTGCCCCTGGCCGTCAGCATCACGATGGGCACGGAAGAGCGGGCTCGGATGCGCCGGCACACCTCCAATCCGCTCAGCTTGGGCAACATCAGATCCAGAACCACGAGGTCGGCCCCCTCACTCTTCCAGTGAGACATCGCGGCCTCGCCGTCCGCGGCCCACAGGGTCTCGTACCCCTCGCGAGCCGCGTACGCCACCACCACCTCTGCGATCGCCGGCTCGTCCTCGACGATCAAAAGCCTCATCGTTCCCCCTCCTTCTGCGTCCCGTCACGCACCTCATGTCGATTCTCAATGATAGAGCACAAATGCGGAGAAAATAAGTCGAGGGGAAAGCCCCTCTTTTTCAGTAATTTTAGCGCATAAAACAATTGACCTTATATGATCTTCATATCGCCCCTTGAAACCTTCCCGTGAAGAAGCCCCCTTTCCCTCCCCTTACATTCCAAAGGGACAGGCGTCTCCACGGGATATCCTCATTGCGTTCATATTCTCTTCACATTGGGCGGTTATCCTGTATTTACCCGGGGGAAAACGATCCCCCGGCAGATCATGAGGAGGTCGTTCAGATGAAAAAGGTCGTTATCGCGGTATTGGTCGTAGGACTGCTGAGCATCGCAGGAACGGCGATGGCCAAGAACAACAGAGGACAAAAGGGGGTTTTCCCTCCCAACGGTGCCTGTCCGCAGACGTACCGGGAAGGCGGACCTGCGTGGGCAGGAGAGTGTCCCGTGTTCTCCGGACGGAACGGGATGCATCGTCCGGGACACGGACGAGGGCATCAGGTGCATGGCCGGAACGGCCGGGGTTACAGGGGCCATGGCTGGGACGGCAGGATGGGATGGAATGCCGTCGATATGCCGGAGGCGCTCCGCGCGAAGGCCGTAGAGATGGAGAAACTGCACGTGGAGCTGCGGGATGTTTTGTCCCGTACGCCCATCGACCGGGACAAGGCCCTGGAGCTCCATGGAAGGATCGTGCAGATCCACCAGGAGATCGGGGCCTGGCGCTTCGCCCAAAGGCTCGAGGCCATCGACAGCTTCCGCAGGCAGCAGGAACTGAATCGGGCCGTCCCCCCCGGCCAGCCCGCCGCGCCGGACAAGGCCGACCCGGCAAAACCTTAGTTCCTTCCCCGCCGACAAAGACGCACCTTGCAGCCAACCCCGCCCTTTGAGGGCGGGGTTGTTGGTTGGCCGGAACGCTCGACAATATCTTGTCGTCCTCCTTCGGCTTCTTGATGGAGTCCCCGCCGAAGCAGCCCCAATGGGGCATCTCGCCATGGACGACCGGAGCCGGCGTGCGGAACGGTGCTTTGAGATCGTGCACGTCCACCTGACGAACCGACACCCGACAACGCTCCAAAAACACGCGGATCGAAAACCAAAAATTTGATGGAATGAAATTCCAAAATCCCAGGGAATGGGGAGGCTCATCGACCCGATGATTCGCGGCGGCTGGCCCGGACGGCTTGTTTGTGATGCCGATCACGGCACTGAGGGAATGATCCCGCAGTCGTCGGGCAATATGCGCGTTTTACAGCGACAGTCCAGGTACGGCCCTTCCCCTACAGAGCGGTCCCTTTTGGGGGCGCAAACAGGCGGTCCATGCCGACGTCCTCCGGATCCAGCAGCCTCACCTTCGTCGGGATGCCGCCGGCGTATCCCGTCAGGCTGCCGTCCGCCCCCACGACCCGATGGCAGGGAATGATGACGGATATGGGGTTGTGTCCCACCGCCCGGCTCGCCCCGTGATGTTTTTGCCCATTCGGGCACAGGCCGACCAGGCTGTCCCCGTCGGATGCGAGGGTATGGATCCCCACGGGCAACGCGTTTTCGAACGGATTCCCGCTCCCGTCCGCCGCTGCGTCCCTCATTGCCAAAACCTCCGCCTTGCGCCACAATAGCGCAAAGGGGGCATGGACATCATGTTCTACGGCGCATCCATGTTGAACAAGAGGCTGCGGGACGGAGAGATCTTCCTGAGGCTGGACCGCACCTCGGAGGCGGATCCGGAAAAGGGCTACGTCCCGGTCTACCACTTCAAGATCTGCCGCATCGAGGGCGATGCGGAGCTGGGCTGGATCGACCTCCGGATCGGGCACAACCGCAGCACGGCCTTCGGCGGCAACATCGGCTACGCGGTCTACGAGCCCTTTCGGGGCAATCACTTCGCCGGAAAGGCCTGCCGCCTCCTTCCGGAGCTCGCGCGCAAACATGGCATGAGGGCGCTCTTCATCGCCTGCGCCCCGGAGAACGAGCCCTCGCGAAGGACCTGCCTCTACGCCGGAGCCCGGCTGATGGACGTCGTGGACATCCCCGAGTGGCACGAGATGTACGCCGAGGGGAAGCGGAAAGCATGCCGCTACCGCCTGGACCTGTGAGCGCGTAGCCCCCGCTGGCGCAAAGGGGCGCGGCGCTTCCTCCTGCCGCATCACGGGCCGATCGGTCCCGCCGCTTCGCGCGTTTCGACGGCCGTACGGACGACCTCCGCCGAAGCAGGGTCACGGAAAAGCCCGGGAGAGGACAGGATATTTTGTCCGACAGCGAAGGAGAGTGCAACATGAAAACGAGAAGGGCGACGGCGGACAAGCTCGATGGAATCGATGCATACGGAACCCTGTTGGAAAAAGCCGGTCGGTATGCGCTCGACTATATCCGGCACATCGATGAGCGCCCGCCGTATCCCGAAGGGGACAGCCTGGAAAACCTGAAGAGGCTCGGAGGCCCTCTGCCCGTGGAGGGGACGGACCCTCAGCGGGTCCTCGAACTGCTCCACAGGATCGGCTCCCCCGGGACGACCGCCCAGATCGGAGGACGCTGTTTCGGGTTTGTGAACGGCGGCCTGCTCCCCGTCGCTCACGCGGCCGGATGGCTGACGGACACGTGGAATCAGAACGGGGCCCTTGCGGTCATGTCCCCTGTCGCCGCGGAGCTGGAGGAGATCTGCGAGCTCTGGATAACGGAGCTGCTGGGCCTGGAGAAGGGCACGGCGATGGGTCTCGTGACCGGCTCATCCAACGCCGCCATATGCGCCTTGTCCGCCGCAAGAAACACCCTCCTGGGAAGGCTCGGCTACGACATCACAAAGGACGGACTGCGCAACGCCCCGCCGATCCGCATCGTGCTGGGAGAGGACGCCCACTCGTCCATCAGGGCCGCCCTCTCCGTTCTGGGCTTCGGGACACGGGAGATCGAGCGTGTTCCGACGGACGAGCTCGGCCGGATCCGGGCCGAAGCGGTCCCAAAACTGGACGAGAGGACCCTCCTGATCCTGCAGGCCGGGAACGTCAACGGCGGCAGCTACGACCCGCTCGAGGAGCTGTGCGGTCTGGCGGAAACGGCAGGGGCCTGGACGCACGTCGACGGCGCTTTCGGGCTCTGGGCGGCCGCCTCGGAGCGGCATCGCCATCACGTGGCCGGGATGGAGAGGGCCGATTCCTGGTCGACGGACGCCCACAAGACGCTGAACGTCGGCTACGACTGCGGCATTGTCCTGTGCCGGCACAGGGACGCGCTGGTTGCCGCTCTGCAGGCCAGCGGCTCCTACATCCAATATGGGGACCGCCGCGACGGGATGCTCTATACGACCGAGATGTCGCGCAGGGCAAGGGCGGTCCCGCTTTGGGCGCTGCTGAAATGCTTGGGCGCAAAGGGTGTCGAACAGCTGATCGACAGGCTCTGCGACAACGCGGAGCTCTTTGCCTCCCGATTGCGGCAGGCCGGGTTCACCCTGATCAACCCCGTTTTCTTCAATCAGTTTATGGTGGCGTGCGATACGGAGGCCGAGACCGAGGCCGTGCTGCGGGCGATACAGGACGGCGGCGTTTGCTGGTGCAGCGGGAGCCGATGGAAGGGAAAGCCCGTGATACGCGTCAGCGTTTGCTCTCATGCGACGACCCGCGAGGACGTCGACCGAAGCGCCGCCTCCTTCAGCGCGGCCCTGCAAAAAGTACGGAATGCGCCGCGCGGAGGGGGAGCGCCGTGAAAAAACCGGCCTGTTTCTGCACATACAGGCCCGGAGGGGACAAGCCCGCTTAGCGGCGGGCCAAACGGATCCTTCGGCCCCGTCATGATTTTCCCCACTACAGCTCGAGGTCGGCACAGGGCCTCACGGCAGGATCTCATGGAGCCGATCGAGGCCGATGCAAGAACCGGAGGCGGTTAGGGCTCGGTGTTGGCCTTTGCCCGCCGGAAGGGGAACTTTGTGCGTCGAGGGAGAGGATCCGTTCCTTGTCTCGACCTTGGGGGCGCAGATCAGCCCGCGCTCCTGCGCGGCACACAGCCGAAGGGTCGGCATGGAGACACCCTAATCCGTCCGTCTTTCAATTTCCTCACGATAAAATTGAATTTTGTCGTCCAGTTTGGACTGATGTTCCTGCAGCTTTGCCACTTGCTCTTTCAATGCCCGCCGGTGTCTCAGGAGCAGTTTCAGCCGCTCGTTCAGCGTCGATTCTCCGGCAGCCCGCAGCAGCGCATAACGCTTGATCTCCCTGATGGGCATACCCGTATCCTTCAAGCGCTTTATGAAATCGACCCACGTCATGTCCCTGTCGGAATAGCGGCGTCGGTTTCCGGCATTGCGTTCCGGCGCAAGCAGATGCTCCCGCTCGTAATAGCGCAGGGTGTGTATTCCAAGCCCCGTAAGTTTCGAAAATTCGCCGATCGAATAATCCAAAGAAAGTCCCTCCACTCCCTTGACATAGAGTCCGCTCCACATCGTATGGTCTCATTATATGCGACCCGGTCGTCGCAAAAATTATGGACGAATGGCCATGATATGGAGGGATTTCAGATGGCGCGGAAGACAGAAAGATACACGGTCGTCACGGGGGCCAGCTCGGGCATCGGTTATGAAACGGCAAGGGCGTTTGCCGCCCGAGGCAAAAATCTGATCGTCGCCGCCCGCCGCAGGCACAACCTGGAAGCCTTGAAGAGCGAGATTCTGGCTCGATACCCCACGCTGGATGTCGTCATCAAAGCCTCGGACCTGTCCGTCACGGAAAACGTATACCGACTCTATACGGACCTGAAGGGCTATGCGCTGGAGACATGGATAAACAATGCGGGCTTCGGACACTACGGCAGCGCGGCCCATCAGGACCTGCACAAGATCGGAGCCATGCTCCGCCTGAACGTGGAAGCGCCCACCCTTTTCTCCTCCCTGTTCGTCAGCGATTACAAGGACGTGGAGGGAACCCAGCTCATCAACATTTCCTCCGCGGGGGGCTACACGCTCGTCCCCGGAGCCGTCGCCTACTGCGCAACGAAATTCTTCGTCAGCGCCTTTACCGAAGGACTGGCACGGGAGCTGAAGGAGACCGGAGCCAGAATGCGGGCAAAGGTGTTCGCACCGGCCGCAACCCAGACGGAATTCGGCAAGGTGGCAAACGACGCGGCAGAATACGATTACGACAAAGCCTTCGGAACCTACCACACGAGCCGGCAGGCAGCCGAATTTCTGCTGGAGCTCTACGACAGCGACAAGACGGTCGGAGCCGTGGACCGGGAGACTTTCGAGTTCACGCTGCACGACCCCCTGCTGAGCTATGCGGGAAGCTCGAAACACAATCAAAAAACCGCTGCAGAGGCCGACGGACAGCGGGAAGAAAAATCACGGTGTTCTCGACGGGAATGATGCCGGGGGGCCACCCCTCCATACCGTTCCTAAAATCCCGTAGCGAAACTCAGGGGAAAAATCAAATCGGGAATGCTTTTACGGTCCACGGCGAACCTTGGACTCAACCTACGTTCCTGTGCGCGCAAAACCGCCTTGGATGCGGCTTCCCAACTGAAAGACGACCAGCCCGGCGATGACCCCCGCTATTCCGATCCACTGAGAGGAAGCCACCCTCTCACCATGGACCAACATCGCGCTCAATAGCCCTGTAATGGGCACCAGGAACGAAAAGGGAGCGACTCTTCCGGCCGAGTAGACCGCAATCATTTTGTTCCAGACGTAATAGCTGAAGAGGGTGGACAGAACGACGAGGTACAGAACGGAGAAGACGGCCGTCCCGTCCAAGCGGGTCAGCACACGAAAGGCCGCTGACGCCTCGCCTCCGGCCAGGGAAATGCCAAGCATGGGCAGAGGAACGAAAACCGAGGACCAGACGAGCATTTCCATCATATTCAGGGGAGCTCCTTTTCGCTCGCTCTCCTTGGCCGCCCTTTTGACAAGAACATTCGCACAGCCCCAGAAGAAGGCGGCCATGAGGCACATCAGGAAGGCTATCGTCGGGATCGAATCGGAACCGGGGCCCCAAAAACCACCGATCAGTCCCAGTCCGAAAACGGCCAGCATTATTCCAGCAATCTGAATCCTTCCCATTCTCTCCCCCATGAACCCCGACGACAGGATAAGGGTGAAGATGGCTTGAGCCTGCAGGACCACCGAGGCCAATCCTGCAGGCATTCCGGCACGAATCGCACAGAACAGAAACGAAAATTGTCCCACCCCGATACACAGCCCGTAGCCCGCAATCACCCTCCACGACACATCAGGGCTCTTCACAAAAAAGATCAAGGGGAAGGCAACGAACAGATACCTCAAAAAAACCAGAAAAAGGGGCGGGACCGACTGCAACCCGATTTTTATCACCGTAAAGTTGACGCCCCAGACGACCGCGACCGTCAGCAACAGCAATACGTCGCGCTTCTTCATCCTGTCGCCCTCCTTCCATCAAGGGGCAGAAAAACCGTCTATCTGCAGCTCCGCGTTCCCTTCGGCGTGGATTTGTATCGGACAAACTGCAAATTCTCGGAGCATGCCGCGCAAAGCATAGCACAAACCACCGTCATCAAGACCAAGGACGAGGTCCAGGGCAAAATCTCCTCCATGGGCAAGCCCCTCCTCAAAAGCCTTCAAACCGACCTCCACTCCGAAAAGAAGCGGCACGGATACTCGCGTCGCCCCCCTTGGTCGGGCTGTGCCCGGGCGCGCTTGCCGTGCGCCTCATGGTTGTGCCCTCGGTTACGAAGCGATGAGCACCGCAGGTCTCATGGTGTTTGTGCGTCACGCGATCTGGCGTACCCGAATCGAATCGATGACGGCAAGCTTTCGGCTGAAAAATCACGCTTTATTGCATCCGGTACAAACTTGCGGGCATGACGCGCTGGAGGCTTTTGAGCCTCTGATAAGGGCATGGGGCGACCATTTATCCGGAGAAACTGCATCCGCCGCAAGAAGGCCGGAGCGCGATACCTGAGGTCTTCATGAACTCCCGGCCTCTTTCCCGCAAAAAGCCTGAGATGATCCGTATGAACGGTATTTCGGAACCTCCTGGACCCGTCCCATCGTCTCAAGCCAAAACTTTGGGGTTCTAGGGTATCGCAAAGGCCGAATTAAAAGTGAAGAGCCAATTCCAAAACGTTTCCTTCCCGCTCCGCGAGATCCCGCAGAACCTCATCAGCGGTCTCGATCCAGGCGTTCGACGAGACGGACGAGCGGTGTGCAAGCGACTCCCCAATCCCCTCGAAGGAACAAGGGAGCACCCGCTCCGGGCGGAGCGCGCCCCTGGATCGACAAAGACGCCCCGCAGGGTCGGGGGCGTCTCCATCCGTCGTGCGCAACTTTTTTATCCTTGAGGGCGCACCGCCGCTCCGGACGTGCCTCCTCCCGGTCGCTAGACCGGCGGCAGGGCCTGGAGCGCCACGGTGTTGAGGAAGTTCCAGGGCTTGTTGTAGTGCGGCTGGAAGAAGAAGTCGACGAACGCCAGCTCGTCCACCGTCATCCCGTTCTGGATGCAGACGGACAGGGTGTTGATCGACTGGGTGAGGTCCTCCCGGGAACGAACCTGGGCACCCAGGATGCGGCGCGTCCCCTTCTCGTAGACCAGCTTGAGGAGGAAGGGCTCGGTGGAGGGCATGAACTCCGGCCGATAATTGTCCTCGAGGACGGAGACGGAGTAGTCGAGCCCCAAATCCTTGGCCACCAGCTCGGTCAGGCCGGTGCTGGCGATGTTCCAGTCGTAGATCTTGATGCCGGACGTCCCCTGGGTCCCCATATGCTTGGTCGTGGGCGCCTTGAGGTTCCGCGCGGCGAGCGTTCCCATGCGGACGGCGTTGGTCGCCAGCGGGATGTAGCCGTACTGCCGGGAGGCGTTGTTGTAGACCGCGCAGCAGTCGCCGGCCGCGAACACGTCCGGGTGGGACGTCCGCATGAACTCGTCCACGCGGATGGCCCCGTTCGGAAGCATCTCCAGCTTCCCCTTGAAGAGCGCCGTCTGGGGACGGAAACCCACGCAGAGGATCACCAGGTCCGCCTCGAACTCCCCGTCCGTCGTCACGACCCCGGCGACCTTTCCATGCCCGTCGTCCACGAACTTCTTCACCGTCCGGCCGAAGGCCAGCCTCACGCCCTTTTCGACGTAGAGCCGCTCCACCACGTCGACCACGTCGGGGTCCAGGTAGCGGGGCAGCACCTGACTCATCTGGTCGATGAACGTCACCGACTTGCCCTGGGTCTCGAAGGCCTCCACCAGCTCCGTGCCGATGTAGCCCGCCCCGACGATGGCGACGCTGCGCGCGGACGCGCACCGTTTCACGATCTCCATCGCATGGCCGTAGTTCTTGCAGAGCAGGACGTTCTCCAGCTTCGAGTTCTCTATGGGCGGCTCGACGGGCCAGGACCCCGACGCGACGATCAGCTTGTCGTAGGCGTCCTCGAACTCGCGCCCGGAGTCCAAGTCGCGGACCCGGAGCTTCTTCGCCGCGAGGTCGACGTCCGTCACCTCATGCTTCATGCAGGTCCCGACGCCCAGCTCGGCGAGCTTTTCGGGCGAGCAGTAGAACAGCCCTTTGGGATCCTTCACCACCCCCTGAACGTGCAGCGCGATGCCGCACGACAGAAAGGAGATATTGTCGTTTCGCTCGTAAACCGTCACCTGCGCGTCCTTGTGCAGCGCCACCGTGTTCAATATCGCCGCCGTCCCCGCGTGGGTACAGCCCAAGACCACAACCTTCAAGGTCCTCTCCTCCTCAAATTGCAGCATCGCAGGGAAAGGCCCCGCACCCCGAACGGAATCGCGGCGCCCGCCCCCGTGGAACGCCCCCCGAAGGAGGTCTTTAACCGTACTGCTCGATCTTGTCGTGGACGACGACGAGCGAATTGAAGTCCTCTATCTGGGGACGGGGGACGATGACGGGTTCCTTGACGTGCTCGTAATCGACGTTGACCCGCCGCACGGCGTACCCCCGTTCCAGGCGATCGACAAAGCCGTCGGTGTTGATGATGGTGTTCGTCTGTACTATGCGCACGATATCCGCCTCCCTGCGTCGAAAAAGCCTCCTGCCGAAACGGCGACCACGAAAACATCCCCTCGCCGTCCGAATTTTGCGGTGCGTCTCCACTGATCAACCATCGTAGGCCACGATTCATTGTACAATAGAAGACAAAGGTGTAAAGCCACCCCGACAGCAAGGAGGACGAATTTTTCATGAAGAGCAACCTGAAGCGTTTGGGGTCCATCCTCATGCTGGCCGCCCTGTTCGGCAGCCTTCTGGTCATGGGCTCGGATGCGGCGCCGAACAGAAAGAAACAAAAATATCTCAAGAACTCCCCTCCCCTGGGTTGGCAGTACCAGGCCGGCTACACCCTCTGGCGCCTCGAAAGGGGATTGGACGCCACCCCTCAGACGTGGAGGAAATACGTTCGGGAGAAGAAGCGGATTCAGCGCAGGGGACAGGAGAACGTGGCGGACAAGCTGATCCTGAACTCTCTCGACTGGACGATCGAGGAGTTGAGGGCCCTCCTGGACGAACAGAAGGAGCTGCTCAAGTTCCATCCCGCGGGGGTGGAGCCACAGCCGTAGGCGGCGGCATTTTAGTGCCCTCCGTCCACATATCGTCTCTGTTTGGGTTCCGATAATTGCTTCACACCGCCCGAAGCACCCTTCCGGAACGGTTTTCCGTTTGGCGTCCGTCCCGCACCGCGAGCGTCCCGTTGACGACCACGGCCCGGATCCCCTCCGGGCGGCGGTGCGGGTCGAGGAAGTCCCCCCGGTCGAGGACCGCAGCGGGATCGAAGACGACGAGGTCGGCGAAGAGCCCCTCCGCGATCAGACCGCGCCCCGCGAGACCGTAGCGGCGGGCGGGCGCGGAGGTCATTTTGCGCACCGCCTCCTCCAGACTCAGAAGCCGCCCCTCCCGGACGAACCGCCCCAGGAAACGGGCCGTAGTCCCGTACGCACGCGGGTGCGGACAGCCCTCCCCGTCCCGGACGACCCACGCGTCCGACCCCAGGGCGGTCAGGGGATGGGCGAGCACATGCCGCAGGTCGTCCTCGCTCTGCTCGTCCAGCAGCACCATCAGGGCGCGGCCGGAGACACTCAGGAGCCAGTCCATGAAAAGGCCGATGGACTCCGCATCCACGGAGCGCCTCTCGAGTATCTCCGCCAGGGTGCGCCCCTCGCACGCCCGGTCCCCCGGACAGTCGCCGATCAGGACCCGCTCCCATCCCTGAAGGAGCATCAGGTTGTCGCCCGGCACGTCGTCCTTCAGGATCGCGTCCGCGATGCGGTCCCTCTGCGTGTCGTCCCGCAACCGTGCGAGCAGCGCGTCCACTCCGCCCTCCGCGGCCCATGCGGGCAGGAGCGACAGGATCGTCGTGCTCCCCGCCACGTAGGGGTAGGCGTCGCACAGGACGTCGACGCCCTCCGCACGGGACCGCTCCATCGCGCGCAGGGTCTCGAAGACCTTACCCCAGTTCTCCCGCCCGATGGCCTTGTGGTGCGAGATCTCCACGGCGGCCCCCGTCTCCCGCGCCAGATCCAGCACCGTCTCGACGCACCCGACGACCGCGGTGCTCTCGCTCTCCAGATGAAAGGCACAGCGCCGGCCGTGCCGGGCAGCGGCCGACAGAAGCGCGGCGAGCTCCCGGCGTCTCGCGTAGCTCCCGGGCGGATAGGCCAGCCCGAAGGAGAGCCCGAACGCCCCTTGGCCGAACTCGCGCTCCAGCAGCAGCCCCATCCGCTCCAGCTCCCCGTCCGTGGGAGCCCGGTCCTCGAAGCCCATGACGGCGGCTCGCAGCGTGCCGTGCCCCGCCAGGAGCGCCAGGTTCTGGGCCGGACGGGCCGCCTCGATCCTTCGGACGAAGGAGGCGAGGTCGTCCCACGCCCAGTCGTACTCCTGGGCCGCCCCCACGAAAGGGGCCATATAGCGGGCGAGCCCCTCGCGGTGGGCGTCCGACAGGGGCGTCAAGGCCAGGCCGCAGTTTCCGCAGATGGAGGTCGTGATGCCCTGAGCGAGGAAGTTCTGCGCGTCCGGACAGCGCAGGATGCCGTGGTCGGCATGATTGTGCGCATCGACGAATCCCGGCGCCACGACCATCCCGGAGGCGTCCACCGTCGTCCTCCCGTCCGGGAGGCGCCCCAGGGCGGCGACCCGGTCGCCGCAAACGCCGACGTCCGAACGGAAGCACGGGCCCCCCGTCCCGTCCGCGACGAACCCGCCCTTGACGACGAGATCGAACGTCATTCCCCGTTCCCCCTCGCGTGGAGGACGTCGAGGCAGGCGTCGCAGAGCGCCTGGAGGCTCGACACCTCCCGATCCTTCGGCAGGCCCGACGCCGCGTAGACCGTTTTCTCGAAAATCGAAGCAGCACTGAATTCCAAAGACATTATCGAAAGAGGCTCCTTCCCGGTTCCGCGATAGGGAACGCAAAGATTGGCGCAAGCACGTCCCCCAACTCCCGTCAAGTTTAGCACCGAATTCCCGAACCGCAGGCCGCGGATCGCCGGCGTCTTCTGCTGCGGTGCGCCTCGGAGGACGCTTCTGAAATCGCATTGGGAGACATGGCGCATCATGGTGTATAATGCACACCATGATGGACTGTAGCGACGAGGGAGGACGAAGTGCGGGAGGGGGGCACGGTGATGGGGATCATCGAACGCAACGGGCACAGGCACCTATGTGCATTCATCCTGCTTCTGATTGCCGAGGAGAACGGGTACGGAAGAGAGATCCATCGACGCCTCGAGGAGTCTTTCCCCGGATTCAGGAGGGATTCCTCCACGGTTTACCGTTGCCTCCGCACGCTTGTCGAAGAGGGAGCACTGAGCTTCGAATGGGTCTTTTCCGATCGCGGCGACCCCAAGAAGAGATACCGCCTGACGGAGTCCGGGTACGCCGACCTGAGGGAATGGGAAGAGGATATTGCCGTCAGGAAACGGCATTTCGACACGTTCCTCCGACGGTATGCGGCGTTGAAAGACAAGGGAGAAGAAACTCGCCGGGAAGGCGAGGGGAATCCCGGCCGTTTCAGGGCGGAATGAGGAGGACGGATGATGCAAATCGTGGAGAAAGGCAAAAAGGACTCGGCGTACTGGGACAGTTCGGCGGAGGATTTTCAACGCAGGGTCGCGGGACACGGCTGGAACCTCGAACGCGATCCGGCACTGGCAATTCTGAAGCGGATCGGGGCGCTCGGCCCCGGAGCCAGAGTGCTGGATGTGGGCTGCGGCGTGGGGCGCCACCTTGGAGCCTTCGCTCCGACGGCCGGCGAGGCGGTGGGGGTGGACATCTCCGCACGCATGCTGGAGTTCGCCGCGGAAAACCTGAGGCAACACGCCAACATCATCCTGCAAGTCGGTGATTTCAAAAATCCCGATGCCGCTCTCGAGACGTTGCTCGCCCAAGGATTCGACCTCGTCTTCGCCTCGATGTCACCGGCAGTCGAGGATCTGGAGGACTTGCGCCGGATGAGCGCGTGCTCCAGAGGATGGTGCATGGTCGACCGTTTTCTGGAGGAACAGGACGAGCTGAAGGCGTCAATCCTCGAGGCAGTCGGCATGGACGTTCGCGACGACCCCCACAACCAGGGGGAACGGACGAAGCGTCTGTGGACCCTGCTGTGGGAGGACGGGTACTGTCCGCAGCTTGAGATCCACGCCCGCAGCGAAACCTTCGAACTGAGTGCCGATGCCCTGATGAAGCGTTACGAACGCAATGTCAAGGACTGCAACGCGGAGAAAAGGGAGAGGATCCGCCGGATCCTCCGGGAACGCTCCGAGAACGGATCGATCCGCAGCGACGTTCACGTCCTCAAAGCCACCTTGTACTGGGACGTCCGGGAGCGGCGCCGTTACCGCTAAGCACCCCGGAGGCCGAGCGGACCCAATTTTGCCTCTTTAAAAAAATTTTTGGCCGATCGATATTTTCGCGTGCATTTCCATGAACCGCACTCTCGACGCGAAAAGAGAGGCTTATCGATGGACGTCAGACGCAATGGCTTCAGGAACATTCTCCCGCCTGTGCGGTGCTTTTCCGCTGGTGGCTGCGATCGTGTCGTCCGCCTCTCCCGGGGTGTGCGCCGAACCGGCGGCGCGCCCGGTCATCCGTTTGAGCGGCGGTGACTTCGGGGCACCCAACCCATTCAGGCACGACAACCGTCAAGGCGGAACGGGTCATACGAACCTTAATGGAGATGCGGCACGATGATAAGGAGCATTTCGAGTCACCGGAGCTTCGCAGAAAATCACTGGTCCGTTCCGCCGATGGCCACAACTGGGCCAAGCCTCACAAGTCTCTCGGAAATTTGACGCCGGGTGAGAAGCTCCGTTCATGCTTTTTCTCTCGGGATTTTGTAAATAACTCTCGACCTCCTTACACTCCCGGCTCGCCGCGTGGGATGTCGAATGTCCCGTCCGCGACGAACCCGCCCTTGACGACGAGATCGAACGTCATTCTCCGTTTCCCCTCGCGTAGAGGACGTCGAGGCAGGCGTCGCAGAGCGCCTGGAGGCTCGACACCTCCCGATCCTTCGGCAGGCCCGACGCCGCGTAGGCCAGGGGCAGCTCCGTGCAGGCCGTGACGACCAGGCAGTCCCGCTCGGACCAAAGCTCCTCCACGAGCTCGCGCATCAGCCCTGCCGCCTCCGTCATGTCCCCGGACTTCACCCGGCGCAGGCAGCGCTGGACCCGTTCCTGACACGCCTCCGAGGGATGAAAAAACCGATACCCCCTGTCCTCGGCGCAGGCGGGATAGATCCCGCTGGCGCGGGTCCCCGAGGTGGAGAGGAGCCACGCCCCCTCCGGACTGCACCGCCGAGCGGCATCCACGGTGGCCTCGACGATGTGGACCAGGGGCACCGGCAGGTCCGCCCGGAAACGGTCGATGAAGTGATGGGCCGTGTTGCAGGGGACGGCCAGCAGGTCCGCACCCCACTCGGCGAGGCGCAGCAGGGCCCGGCGTATCGCCGGCGCGGGGTCCGGCCCCGTCCCGAGAATCCCGTCGCTGCGGTCCGGGATGTCGGGATCGGAGAACATCATCAGGCGCGGGTGCTCCGCGTCGCTCCGGGCCGGAGCCCCCGCGGCCAGGAGCCGCAAAAACTCGGCCGCCGCGGCGGGGCCCATCCCGCCCAGAATCCCAAGGGTCTTTTCAGGCTTCGTCAACAAACTCGCTCCTCCTTCTCCGAGCGTCAAAAAACGATCGGGGCAGGATAAAGGCGCCCGGCCCCAATCGTGTCGTCGTCAAATTCAAATCTGTCTTATGAATTCCCTCGCCCTCCGGAGCTCCTGCTCCGTCGGGTTCTTCCTGGCGATCCCCCCGATCAGCTTGAGCGGTCCCCAGGTGTCGTAGCCCCTGCAGGAGTACCGGCCGACGTAGGTGCCGTTTTTCTCCCTCAGGATTTTCTCGACGGGTGCGGCGTAGTTCTTGTAGTTGATCCCGGCCGTGTAGACGATGAACGTCCTCTGACGATCGCTCAGTTCGAGGTCCCTCGCCAACTGGACGATGAGCGGACTCAACGACTGGAAATACACGCCCGAGGCGAACCCGACGACGTCGTATTTCGAGAGCTCCGCATCCTTCGCCCGATCCGCGGGATACAGATCGCACTCCCGTTCCGCCGCCATGGCCTCCACAACTTTCCTGGTGTTTCCATGATGCGTCGAGACATACACGATCGCGATTTTCGTCTCCATGACATTCGCCCCTTTCCGTTCCATCGGTCCCAAGCTTATGGGCCGCGCGCTTCGGATTCATTATAGCCATTTCCGGCCATCGTGCTGACGGCCGGAGGGCCGAAACGCCCCGCACGTCGCACGATAAGATGCTTCTCCCGGCGGAACCCGATGCAAAATAAAAATATCCTTTCATCTTGTTAATTTTTTCTTACCCAGTTTGCCCCGAATATGTCATAATGAGCGTATCGCATCAGTTTCGACACCATTGTTTGGAGGGATTGCTGTCATGAAGAAGAGATTGTCGTTGTTGGTCCTTGCGCTGCTCCTCGTCGTCCTGGGCGCCTCCGCCGCCCGGAGCGAGCCCATCAAGGTCGGCTTCGTCGTCCCCAGCACCCGCGACGACCTGGCCTGGAGCCAGGCAATGTACGAGGGCATCGTCGCCGTACAGCAGGAGCTAGGCGAGGGCAAGCTGGAGCTCTCGATCAGCGAGCGCCTGGGCAACCCCGTCGATGCCGCGGCGGCCATCCGCCAGTACGCCTCGCAGGGCTACGACATCATCATCGCCCACGGAGCCCAGTACCAGAGCCTTCTGAACGACATCGCGCCGGACTTCCCCAAGACGAGCTTTGCCTACGGCACCGGCTACGCCGCGAAGTTTCCCAACATCTTCGCCTACGATCCCCATGCCCAGGAGGGCGCCTACCTCGGCGGCGTGATCGCGGGCATGATGACCAAGAGCGGCGTGATCGGCCTGGTCGGCCCCGTCGAGGCGGGGGACGCCATCAAGTACAACAAGGGTTTCGAGATGGGCGTGAAGGCCGTGAACCCCAAGGCCGTCGTCCGCATCGCCTACACGGGCTCCTTCAACGACCTGGTGGGGGCCGGCGAGATCGCCCGTACCGCCATCAAGGCCGGGGCGGACTTCCTGAGCGGCTCATCCCAGCAGAGCGTCGGGGCGCTGAAGGCCGTCGCCGAGCATAAAGGCGTCCACTGGATCTCCACCGACCTCAACATGAAGGACGTCGCCCCCGACTCCGTGCTCATGGCGCAGGTCTACCTCTTCAAGAACGTCGTGAAGGAGATCATCGACTCCCGCGCCAAGGGCGAGCTGGGCGGACGCGCCATCCCGCTCTCCCTCGCCAACGGGAACATCGACATCCAGGTGAACCACGAGCTTCCGCCCGAGGTCGCCAAGAAGCTGGAGGAAGTGAAGGCGGACATCGCCAGCGGCAAGCTGAAGATCGAGCTGAAGTAGCCCCCGGTGCGGGAGAACCGCACCTGAAACCGACACAGCATCGTACCGAAAGGAATCGCCCCCGTGCCCGGGAGCGCGGCAAGGCCGCCCTCCCCGTGTTCTCGGGGGCTTTTATTCCCCCGGGCGGCCCCGGGGCAAGCCGTCATCACCACCGGTTCACGACTCGGAAAACAATGGAGGGATGTCCATGGCAGAATTGATCGAGACCCTCGAGATGAGGGGGATAACCAAGCGCTTCCCCGGCGTCGTCGCCTGCGACTCCGTGGACCTGGAGCTGCGCTCGGGCGAGATCCTGGCGCTTCTCGGGGAGAACGGTGCGGGAAAGAGCTCGCTGATGAACGTCCTTTACGGCCTCTACCGTCAGGACAGCGGCAGCATAAAGGTGAACGGGCAGGAGGTGGAGATCGGCAGCCCCCTGGCCGCATTCCGGCTGGGCATCGGGATGGTGCACCAACACTTCATGCTGGTCCCGAACCTCACGGTGACGGAGAACGTCGCGCTGGGGTTCTGCCACAAGCACACCTTCTCCCTGGACCTGGAGGAGGTGCGCTACAAGATCCTGGAGGTCTCCCGAAAGCACGATCTGGAGGTCAAGCCGGACGCCCTGATCTGGCAGCTCTCGGTGGGCGAGCAGCAGAGGGTGGAGCTGATCAAGGCCCTGGTCCTGGGCGCCAACCTCCTGATCATGGACGAGCCCACCGCCGCCCTGACGCCCCAGGAGACGGACGAGCTTCTGGAGCTGCTCCGCGACATGGCCCGCAAGGAGTGCTCCGTCATCTTCATCAGCCACAAGCTGAACGAGGTCCGTCGGGTCAGCGACCGTGTGATGGTCCTTCGGGCCGGGAAGCGGGTCTACGAGGGCCCGACCCAGGAGCTCTCCGACCGCGAGCTGGCGGACCGCATGGCGGGCCGTACCCTGGGCCAGGCCTCGTCCCGAACGCCCCAGGCCCTGCGCGAGGAGGTGGCCCTGGACGTCGTCGACGTGCGGGTCAAGGGGGACCTGGGCAAGCCGGCCCTGGACGGGACCACCTTCAGCGTCCGCAAGGGCGAGATCTTCGGCATCGCCGGCGTCTCCGGGAACGGGCAGCGCGAGCTGGCAGAGGCGATCAACGGCCTTCGGAAGGTCGACAGCGGCAACATCCTGATCGACTACTGGAACATCACCAACCACACGCCCCTGCAGATCATCGAGCAGGGCATGGGCTACATCCCCGAGAACCGGATCCACGAGGGAACCATCCCCTCCTTCTCCGTCCGCGAGAACCTGATCCTGAAGGATTACGATACGCCCGCGCTGTCGAGCCGCGGCTTCCTGAACCGCGAGAAGACCAAGCGCTTCGCGTCCGACCTGGTCTTCTCCTTCGAGATCAAGACCCCGGACATCGAGACGTCCTGCGCCACCCTCTCGGGCGGCAACATCCAGAAGGTCATCCTAGCGCGCGAGATCACCCGAAAGCCCAAGGTGCTGATCGCCGTCTACCCCATCCGGGGCCTGGACCTGGGAGCCACGGAACACGTGCACAAGCAGCTTCTGAAGATCAGCGAGGCCGGAACCGCCGTGCTGCTCATCTCCGAGGAGCTGGACGAGCTGCTTGACCTCTGCGACCGGATCGCCGTCATCTACGAGGGACGCATCATGAAGATCCTGAACGCCGCCGAGACCGACAAGCAGGAGCTGGGCCTGCTGATGGCGGGCATCGACGCCCCGCAACGGGACCCGGCCGCCAAGGCCGAGGAGGTACGGGCATGAAAAAGAGCACGATCCTGATCTACAACGTAACGGTCATCCTGACCTTCCTCCTCTGCGCGCTTCTGCTGGGGGCAGTCCTCTTCGCGGTCGCCGGCGGCAACCCCCTGACCGCCTACGCCGTCATGTTCACCCAGCCCCTGCAGGACGCCTTCGGCATCTCCGAGCTGCTGGTGCGCGCCACGCCGCTGATGCTGGTCGCCGTCGGGGTCGCCGTCTCCTTCCGCAGCGGGATCCTGAACATCGGCGGAGAGGGCCAGATTCTGATCGGCGCCGTCGTCGGCGCGTTCTTCGGCCTCTCCCTGCCCGACCTGCCCAAATTCCTCCTGCTGCCCCTGATCTTCGCCGCCGCCTTCCTGGGCGGGGCCCTGTGGGGCGGCATCGCGGGATGGCTCAAGGCCTATCTGGGCGTCAACGAGATCCTGAGCACGGTCATGATGAACTACATCGCGAGCCAGATCTACACCTACCTGCTCCGCGCCCCGATGATCGACCCCCAGGAGCTGGCCTACGGCACGGGCATCCCCCAGACGGCGCAGCTCTCCCCCAACGCGTGGCTGACCCGGTTGATGCCCCCCATGCGGCTGCACTCCGGCCTGATCTACGCGATCCTCATCGCCGTGCTGGTCTACCTGATGCTCTGGAAGACGACCCTGGGCTATCGCATGAGGGCCTGCGGGGCTCAGCCCCTGGCCGCCCGCTACGCGGGCATGAGCGTAAAGCGCCACCTCGTCCTGGCGATGTTGCTGGCCGGAGGCATGGCCGGGCTGGCCGGGGCCGTGGAGCTCTGCGGCGTCCACCGCCGCGCCCTGGAAGCCCTCTCCGCGGGCTACGGATTCAGCGGCATCGTCGTGGCCCTATTCGGCGGTCTCCATCCGCTGGGGATCATCCCCGCCTCGATGCTCTTCGGACTCCTGATCGTCGGCGCCGACATGATGCAGCGGGCCGTCACCATCCCCGCCCACATCATCCTGGCCATCCAGGGGCTGATCATTCTCGCGGTGGTCTCCTCGGCGGTCTTCATCTCCAGCCGGCACATCCGGGCCCGGATTCTGTCCCGATTCATACGAGAGGAGGACGCCTGACATGAGCTGGGAATCCCTGTTCTCCGTCATGCTCGCGGCCGCGGTTCCCATGGCCGTGCCCCTGCTGCTGGTCGCCCTGGGCGAGATGTTCAACCAGAGGGCCGGCATGTTCAACCTCGGCGCCGAGGGCATCATGATGATGGGGGCCTTCGTCGCGTTCTACATCGACCTGAAGCTCCAGACCCCCTGGATCGGCCTCCTGGCGGCCCTGGCCGTCGGAGCGCTTCTCGGGCTGCTCCTGGGCCTGGTCTGCGTCACCTTCAAGTCCCGCCAGGGCATCGCCGGAATCGGGCTCTACATGCTGGGCTGGGGGATCTCCGGGACGCTCTTCCGCGTCTACGTGGGGGGCCCCACCCCGGTGACCGGCATCCCCGCCCTCAACGTGGCCGCCCTGCAGAACGTCCCCTGGGTCGGCTCGGTCCTGGCGACGCTCAGCCCGATGGACTACGTCGCCTTCGCGCTCATCCCCCTGTCGAGCTGGCTGCTCTTCCGCACGTCGTGGGGCCTGAAGGTCCGTGCCGTGGGCACCACGCCCCGGGCGGCGGACACACTGGGAATCGACGTCTCCCGAGTGCGGTACCAGTGCGTGGTCCTGGCGGGTGCCTTCGCGGGCCTGGCCGGCGCGTACCTGTCCGTCTGCTCCGCCAAGATGTTCGCCGACAACATCACGGCAGGCCGGGGCTTCATCGCCGTGGCGCTCGTGTACTTCGGGCGCTGGTCGCCCTGGGGCGTGACGGGCGGCGCGGTGCTGTTCAGCATCGCGGCGGCGGCACAGCGCCTGATTCAGTTCTACGGCATCGACTTCCCCTACGAGCTGGCCCTGATCGTCCCCTACGTGCTGGTCATCCTGGTGCTGGCCCTCTCCCCCAACCGCCGCCGGGTGGAGCCCGCGGCGCTGGGCAAGCCCTACGACCGCGAGAACCGGGGGTAGCTTCACAAGAGCGGCGCACTCGTTCGGTACCGCGGACAAAGAAAGGAGAGGGGAAAGCCATGAGGGCGATAGGCGTGGACATCGGCGGCACGAGCTGCTCGGTCTGCGTGGGGGACCTGGGGGCCGACGGGGTCGTCGTTCGGCATCGGACGCCCCCCCGCGCCACGGCGGACCACACGCCCCTCGACATGCTGCGTGCTCTGGCCGAGGACATCGGGACCTGCCGCAGGCTGGAGGGGCCCGAGCCCGCAGGAATCGGGATCAGCTGCGGGGGACCGCTGGACGGCCGCAGGGGCCTTGTGCTCTCGCCCCCGAACCTGCCGGGCTGGGACGAGCTCCCCATCGTCGCGGAGCTCTCCGGGCGGACGCAGCTCCCCGCATGGCTCTGCAACGACGCCAACGCGGGGGCCCTGGCCGAGTGGCTCTGGGGTGCGGGGCAGGGCTGCCGCTCCATGATTTTCCTCACCTTCGGCACCGGCCTGGGTGCCGGCCTGGTCCTGGACGGACGGCTCTACTGCGGCGCATCCGACAGCGCGGGCGAGGCGGGACACATCCGCCTGGCCCCGTTCGGGCCCGTCGGGTTCGGCAAGGCGGGCTCCTTCGAGGGGTTCTGCAGCGGAGGCGGGATCGCCCAGTTGGCCCGCGCGATGGTGCTGGAGCGCCTGCAGGCGGGGGAGCGTCCCGCCCTGTGCCCCGACCGCGACGCGCTGGGTTCCTTGACGGCCGAACGCGTGGGCCGTGCGGCGGACGCCGGCGACGCGCTGGCCCGCGATATTCTGGCCGTCTCAGGGCGCAGGCTCGGCCAGGGGCTGGCCGTGATCGTCGACCTGCTGAACCCCGAAAAAATCGTCATCGGGAGCATCTTTGCGCGCTGCCGTGATCACATCTGGCCCTCGGCCCGCGAGGTGCTGCATGCGGAGGCGCTGCCGTCGGCACGCGACGCCTGCGAGGTCGTGCCCAGCCGGCTGGGCGAGGCCGTGGGGGACGTCGCCGCGCTCACCGTGGCCTATTATTACGGGAACAGGGAACGGGAGGATGAACGCCCATGAAGGACCGGACGCAGGAGCTCTTCCGGCGCTTTTTCGAGGAACATCCCGATCTGGAGCCCCTGCGCGCCGCGCTTCTCGACGCGTCGGGGCTGATTGCGGAGACCTACCGCCGGGGCGGCAAGCTGCTGATCTGCGGCAACGGGGGCAGCTGCGCCGACGGCGAGCACATCGTGGGCGAGCTGATGAAGGGCTTCATGCTGAGGCGCCCCCTGCCGGCCGGGCTTCGGGAGCGCCTGTCGGAGCGGTTCGGGGAGGAGGGCGAGCGCATCGGACGGGGATTGCAGGGCGCACTGCCGGCCATCTCCCTGGGGTCCCAGACCTCGCTCCTCTCGGCTTTCGCCAACGACGCCGATCCCCAGCTGGCCTTCGCCCAGCAGGTGCTCGGGTACGGCAGGCCGGGGGACCTGCTCCTTGGGATCTCCACCTCGGGGAACTCCGCCAACGTGTGCTGCGCCCTGATGACGGCCCGCGTCCTCGGGCTCGCGACCCTGGTCCTGACCGGCGGCGGAGGGGGGCGGGCGGCGGCGCTCGCCGACTGCGCCCTCATCGCCCCCGACCGCCGAACCTTCCGCATCCAGGAGTATCACCTGGCCTTTTATCACCTGCTCTGCGCGGCAGCCGAGTCCGAGTTTTTCGAGGAATGAGCCTCCGCCAAAAATTTCGTCCCCGACAGCGGGCCGAGCCGGTCCTCAGAATTCCGTCAACTCAAGAGAGCCGTCCATGCCGCTCTCCCCTAAGGTGAAGTACCGTGTCTTCCCCTTCGAGTCGAGGTAGGAGATGCCGTGATGGGGAGTGGAACCATAAAACGTCAAGGCAACGACCAGAGGACGCTCCGGCTTCAGCCTGTCCAGGGCATACAGCGTATCCACGAGAAAGTCCGCCTTGCCGTTGCTGTCCACATCCTTGAGGTGGAGCGACAGCACCTTGAACTCCCTCACGTCCCCCTCGGCCAGAAATGCGACTCTGACCTGCGGTTCGGTCGTATCGGCAACGAACTCGTCATACTCGGCATAGCCGGAGAGCACCGCCTCCGCCTCTTGTACGCGCACCAAGGGCTCGGCCTCTCCTCCGGCCGGGCCGTCTTTTTTCGCGGGGGTTCGGCCTTCCCCGGCAAGGGACGCCCCAACCGCCACAAGCACGAGAGCCACGCACACAAACAAGCCCAAAAACGCCTTCTTTTTCATGCTCTTCTCCCTTCAAAACAAAAGTTCCCCGGCTGTTTCCCCATTCACGAGCGCAATAGCCCAAACCGTCCATTCTCAAGGAGGACGAAGCACCAGGGGCAATCCAAAGGGACTCCCGCGGCATCCCTCCTCGCACGTTAGTGATCAACCGCACACTTCGTTTAAGCGGACAAACGCTTTGGAGTGGGAGTTGAGCGCGCAGCCCGCAATCGAGTCGTCCGTTCGTATGCGGCAAATTTCCTTGTATCCGAACGGCGCCGGCCGGAGCGCCCGGCCCTCCTATAGCGGCGGGAGGCTCCCCTTTCACCTTCGGTCCGGCTCCGGATCGTTCCCCTGCCAGGAACCGATGTCCGTGTTGCCGCCCTGCGGGCGGACGTATCCACGCTGGTCGTTTGAGGGGACAACCACGGTGCGTGCGTTGCCGGAATCCCCCAAAATCCGGCTCCCCACCGGCTGGCCCCGGCCAAGGGCCGAACTGCCCGTGCCCAGCGCGTAGAACCGGATCTTGGAGGGGTCGTGCGTTTCGGCACCCTCCGCGTCGCACGGGACCAGCTTCGGGTCCTCCCCGATGAGATCGGCCGAGTCCACCCCGACGGCATTGCCATCGCCGGATGCGATCCCGCCCAACGGCATCACGCAGTTCCGCAGCACGGGCGGACGGACCGAGAGGTTGTACAAGAACAGCGCAGCCCCCTCTGTGTCCGCCCCGTTCCCCCACAGGATCGTGTTGACCACCGTCGGGCTGGAGTTCCTGAGCAGCATTCCGCCGCCGTTGTCGGCTGCGTTGTCCGAGAGAGTGCAGTTCACCACCGTCGGGGCAGATTCGTAAAGGGATATTCCTCCGCCGTAGCTGGCCGTGTTGCCCGAGAAGGTGCAGTTCGCCAGCGTCGGGGCGGATTCGTAGAGGGATATTCCGCCTCCGTTGCTGCTGGCCGTGTTGCCCAAGAAGGTACAGCGCTCCACCATCGGGCTGGATTTCCAGAGGGCCATCCCGCCTCCGTTCCAAACCGTGTTTTCCGAGAAGGTACAGTCCGCCACCGTCGGACTGGAGCCCCCTAGGACCATCCCGCCGCCGAAGTCGTCATGGCCGCGCGTGACCGTGAAGCCGTCCAGCCGAGTGTCCCCGGGCTGAGCCCCGTTGCCGAGACACGCGACGACGCGGCGTTTGCCCTCGCCGTCCAGAATTGTGACGTTCGCCTTTCGGTCGCGGCCGGCGACGGACGTCCCCTCGAGGGTCGCCGGGTACCCGCCCCACAGCTTCACGCCCCTCGGCAAAACCAGCGTCGTTCCCTTGTACGCTCCCGCCGCCACGTGGACGTCCACGGGCCTTTGGGCAGGGTCACGGCCGAAGTCCGCGGAGGCCGCATTCAGCATTGATTGAAGGTTGCCGGCGTTCTCCCAGCTCGTGCCGTCGCCCCGGCCGTCCTCTCTGACGAAGTACGCCGCTTCCGTGCGCCCCGCCCCCAGGAACGCCATGCCGAGCGCACAGAAAAGAAGACCCCAGACGCCCGGCAATCCCCACAAACGGACTGGACTGACGCAGCGCATCACACCCTCCCCTTTCCACCTCCGTCTTCGACTGAATTCACACGGATGCAGCGTGACGCATCGAAACAGGGACCGCCATGAAAGCGCCTCCCCGGATAAATTATAGAACGCATCGCTCCAATCCGCCTTCCCCGCCGGGGTGGTTTTGAACGGGTGCTACACCGGCCGGCGGAACCGGTCCTTTTGCTATAATGGCGTCAGGGACGGAGGGGGGCGAGGAGGACGGGGCACGAGGATGCGTTTTATCCGGCAATGGTGCCGCTCACGGACAGGCAGCTGGAAGAGGAGCTGGACAGAGGACGGGTCTACCGTCTGAACGACCGTTTCTTCAAATTTCTGTTCGGACGGGAGGACCGAAAACACCTGTTTTTGGATCTCGTCAACGCCCTTGTCTTCCCCGAAGGCGGTGTGGGGTTTACCGACTTTGAATACACGAATTGCGAACGCTCCCCCTCGCGGGAGGACGGCAAGGAATGCTACCTGGATATCGTCGCCAATATGGCCGACGGCTCCCAGGTGGAGGTCGAGGTGCAGGTAAAGAACCGGAGAGACTACCCCCAGCGTTCCGCCTATTACCTGAGCACGCTGCATGCCTCCCAGATGAATGCCGGTGGATCCTACCTGGACCTGAAACGGACGATATCCATTCACATACTGGCATTCAACCTGTTCTTGGGGGAACGATTCCGCCGCGAGTTCTGTCTGTGCGACAAGGAGACGGGAGAGACGCTGTGCGACGATTTGACGCTGGTCTACCTCGAAATTCCGAAGTTCGTCAAGCACAGAGCACCTCGAAATCGTTTGGAGTATTGGCTTTTGTATCTGGCAGGAATGGAGGCGAAGAGGATGCCGGACCCGATGATCAGAGATCCAATGATTGGTGAGGCTCTGAATCTGGAGGCTTTGTTTTTGCAGAGTCGCGAGGAGCGCCAGCGTTACATCGTCAGCTACAAGGCGCTGAGGGACGCGATGACGAGCGAGGAGACGATCCGTCGCACGGCCAGGGCCGAGGGTCTGGCCGAGGGCAGGGCCGAAGGCAGAGCCAAAGGCAGGGCTGAAGGGAGAGCTGAAGGCAGGGCCGAGGGCAGGGCCGATACCGCGCGGCGGATGCTGGCGCTGAACTTCTCTCTCGATCAGATCGTGCAGGCGACCGGCCTGACGCCAGCCGAGATAGAGGCCTTGAGGGACACCCGGCCGTAACTCCTTGCATCGAAAAAACACCGAATCGACGAATGGACGGCCCCCCTGTCCGAGGGGCCGTCCATTCGTCGATTCGGATTCCCCGCCGGCGCTGCCGAGGGGGCGGTTCCGTCCATCAGCTCCGCTGAAGGTCCGACAGGTGCACGATCTCGTCCGCAAAGGTTCGGGCGTCCTCGACGTCGTGCGTCACGAACATCGCGGTCACGCCGGAGCGCTTCAGAATGGCGCGGACGTCCCCCCGCAGCCGCTCCTTCAGCGCCGCGTCCAGGTTGGAGAAGGGTTCGTCCAAGAGCAGGACGTCCGGCGACGGCGCGAGCGCGCGGGCCAGGGCCGCACGCTGCTGCTGGCCGCCGCTCAGCTCGTGGGGATAGCGCCGCTCGTAGCCGGCCAGCCCCACGAGTTCCAGGACCTCCGCCACCCTAGCGGACCGGTCCCCGCGGGACATCGACCGCAGGCCGAACCCCACGTTGCCGAAGACCGTCATGTGGGGAAAGAGCGCGTAGTCCTGAAAGACCATCCCGACCCCCCGGTGCTCCGGCTCACAGAAGACCTCCTCCGAGGCCACCAGCCGGCCCCCGATTCGGACCGTGCCCCTCTCGCTCCGCTCGAGCCCGGCGACGATGCGGAGCAGAGAGCTCTTTCCGCCCCCGCTCTCCCCCAAAATCGCCACGATGCGCTCCCGTTCCACCGAGAGCGAAAGGTCCCTCAGGACGAGGGACCCTTTGGGATCGTACCGAAAGCGAATTCCCTCGAGCGCGACCTGCGGCGTCAAAACCGTACGGCCCCCTTTCTCCAACATCCGGTCTTCGTTGCACTCCATGAGTGCCTCCCGGCCGACCCGCCCCATTCCGCTCACGGCTCCCCTCCCCGCCCCCGCTCGCGCATCCGGTGAAGGACGAGCATCGGCACGCAGCTGAGCAGCACGATGGCGAGGGAGGCCGGTGACGACTCGGGGATCATCTCGTCGTGCGCGTACTCGAACACCTTCGTCGAGAGCGTGTGAAAGTTGAAGGGCCGGAGGAAGAGCACCAGCGGCAGCTCCTTGACGATGTCCACGAAGGTGAGGATGAAGGCGCCGATCAGCGCGTCCTTCATCATGGGCAGGTCGACCCTCAGCAGGCAGGCCAGGCGCCCGTACCCCAGGGTACGGGCCGACTCCACGAAGCGGAGCCCGATCTTCTCGAACCCGCTCTCGATGTTCTGGTACGCGATGGCCATGTACCGGATGACGTAGCCGGCCGTCACCATCGCCAGGGTCCGGCCGAGTCTGAGGGAGAGGCGCCTGTCGAGGTCGAGGAAGAAGAGCAGCAGCGTGATGGCCACCACCGTTCCGGGGATCGAATAGCCGACGATGGCCAGCCGGGAACAGGCCCGGGAGAGCCGGTTTCTGAAGAGCCGGTTGTAGTTGGCGACGATCAGGGCCAGGACCACGATGACGGCGCTGCAGCCCAGGGCGAGCCCGGCGGAGTTGATCGCCATGGACCAGAAATTGTCGTATCGGACCGTCCCCCAGCTCCGGGCGGTCCACACGACGATCTGCCCCACGGGCAGCAGCACCCCCAGGGCGAAGACCCCGTAGGCCAGGAGCAGAATCGCGTATTTCAGCGGCCCCTCGGCTCGAATCGGGCGCAGGGGACGGAGACGGGCCGAGGCCGGACCAACCGGAAGGGAGCGGAAGCGTTTCTCGGCGGAGGTCACCAACAGCACGGAGACGAGAAGCAGCGCCGAGAGCCGCAGCGCGGTCGGCACGTCCGAGAAGGAGATCCAGGACTTGAATATCGCCGTGCTGAAGACCGGCACGCCGAAGTAGGAGACCACCCCGTAGTCGCTGATCGTCTCCAGGGCCACCAGGGTCGCCCCGGAGAGGATGGCGTGCCGCGACAGGGGCAGCACCACCCGGAAGAAGATTCCGCCCATGCCGGCCCCCAGCACCCGTCCGGCTTCGACGAGCTGGGCCGACTGGCGCATCAGGAAGGAGCGGACGATCATGTAGGTGTAGGGGTAGAGGAACAGGGAGAAGACGAACACGGCCCCGCCCTCGGACAGGATGTCGAAAAAGCGCGGATCCGGGCGGACGCCGAGGGTGTCCCGGAGAAACGTCTGGACGAACCCCGTGTACCCCAGCATGCCGGAGTAGGTGTAGGCCGCGATGTAGGGGGGGATGGCCAGGGGCAGGGCCAGCCCGAAGGACAGAAGCCCCTTGCCCGGAAAGTCGTAGACCGTGACGAACCAGGCCAGCGGAACGGCGATCAGGGTGCTGACGGCCAGGACGGAGAGGGTGAGCCGCACGGTGGTGACGACGTAATCCCGCAGCAGGTGCTGCCGGATGTGGAACCAGACCTGCGTGGGCGCGTCGAAGAGGTGGTGCAGTACGCTCAAATTGGGCAGCACGATCATCGCCGCGATGATCGTGCTGCAGACGGCCCACCCGTTGAAACGGGAAACGGCGCTTTTATTCATCAAACTCGTGTGGATGTCCCGGGGCTACTTCCAGCCCACCTGATCGAAGATGGCCGCCGCCTCGGGCTTCGCCTTGCCCAGCGTCTCATAATTCAGCTCCTGGGGCTCGAAGGCGCCCCAAGACTTCTGGACCTCGGGAAGGGGCACGGAGGGGTTGAGCGGAAACTCCCCGTTCGCCTCCGCGTAGAGCGCCTGCACGTGCTCGCCGGAGAGAAATTCCAGGAACTTGACCGCGTTGTCCTTGTTCCCTGCCCCCCTGACCAGGGCGGCAATGCTCAGGTTCAGGTGCACGGGCTTGGGGAAGATCAGCCCGATCTTCTTGGCCGCATCGGCCTCGGCCGGGTCGGACGAGCGCATCATGCGGATGAAGTAGTAGGAGTTCATGACCGCGAGGTCGCCCTCGCCCGCCACGACGGCCTTGGCCTGGTCCCGGTCGTTCCCCTTGGGGGTCCGGGCAAGGTTGCCGACCACACCCTGAGCCCACGCCTTGGCCGCATCGGCCCCGTTCAGCTGAATGAAGGAGGACAGAAGCGCCACGTTGTAGGACGACGACGAGCTGCGGACCAGGACCTTGCCCTTCCACTCGGGCTTCGTCAGGTCGTCGTAGGACGTGATCTTGGAGGGATCGACGCGATCCAGGGGATAGGCGATGACCCGGGCCCTGGCGGTGATCCCCATCCACCCCTCACCGCGGTAGCGGGCGGGAATGTTCTTCTCGACCGCCGCGGAGCTGAAGCCCTCGCTCAGTCCCCTCTCCATGAGGGGCGCGATGCTCTCGGCCCCCACCGTCAGGAACAGGTCCGCCTCGGGCTTGTCCTTCTCGCGCGTGAGCCGCTCCAGAAGCTCGTCGCCCTTACCCTCGACCACGTTGACCTTGATGCCGGTCTCCTTCTCGAAGTCGGCGTACACCTGCTTGTCCACGTCGTAATGCCGCGAGGAATAGACGTTCAGCACCTCCGCGGCCTGCACCGACGGCACCGCCAGAAACCCCAGCGCCGCAACCGCACCCAGAATGATACCCAGCTTTTTCAATTCGACTTCCTCCTTGTTTTTGACGAGACGTTCCGCGTCTCGCAGAAAATTGTTTTTTAAGCCCAACTCAAATTGTACAAATACACTCCGGTTTGTCAACCGTAAAAGACGGCGCACCATGCCGGGGTGATAAGGGGGTGATAAGATAGAGAGGCTTATAAGAGCCCCTTGATGAAACTCCCTCGGGGCAGCACGGCCCGGGGCGAAGAGATGCGGAGGTGCAGGATGCAGCCGTTCACGCTGAACCCGGTCTACAAGGATTATCTCTGGGGCGGGACCCGCCTGAAGGACGAGTGGGGCAGGAGGACCGACCTGGACGTCGTCGCGGAGAGCTGGGAGCTGTCCGCACACCCGGCGGGGGACGCCACGGCGGCGGACGGCCCCTGGACGGGCCGCCCGTTCTCGGAGCTCGTGCGTCGGCACCCGGAGATCGTCTCCGACCGGCACGCCGCGGACGAGCCGTTTCCGCTGCTGGTGAAGCTCATCGACGCCCGTCTGCCCCTCTCCGTGCAGGTCCACCCGGACGACGCCTACGCCGCCCGCGTGGAGCACGGCCTGGGCAAGACGGAGATGTGGGTCGTCCTGGACCACGATCCCGGGGCGTTCCTCTACATGGGGTTCGCGCGGGACATCCCGCGGGAGGAGATGCGGCGGCGCATCGCGGACGGGACCCTGACCGAGGTGCTGCACAGGGCGGAGGTCCGGAAGGGGGACCGCTTCTTCATCCCGGCGGGAACGATCCACGCCATAGGCGGCGGGATCCTGATCGCCGAGGTGCAGCAGAACTCCGACCTCACCTATCGCGTCTTCGACTACGGCCGCACCGGCCCGGACGGCAGGCCCCGCGCGCTCCATGTGGAGAAGGCGCTCGACGTCACGACGCCGGGCCCCGCCGACCCGACCCCACCGGGGGCCCTACCCCCGTCGCCCGTCCCGGGCGGCTCGCTGGAGCGCCTGGCCGACTGCCCCTACTTCCGGGCCGAGGTCCTGGACCTGGACGGACGATGGGGGCGCGCCGCCGACGGGCGGACCTTTCTTTCCCTGCTCTGCCTGGAGGGGGAGGCGACGCTGCGTACGGGGACGGCCGAGCTGAGCGCCCATCGGGGCACCAGCCTCTTCGTCCCTGCCGACGCGGGCCCCTTCGGGCTGGAGGGCACGGCGCGCTTTCTGATCACGTCGCTGGGGGGATAGAAGCCCCAACAGTCACCCCTTCCTCCACTCGAAAAGGTCTGCAACCCAAAGGACAGCCCCTCGCTTTCGCGGCGGCGATCTGCCATAATGGCGGAGCATCGCGAGAAAACCGGCGATGCGACACTTTGTGGGGAGGGGAAACGATTGAAATTGAGATGCGTAACGGGAGCCCTTTTGGCCGCAGGGCTGTTTCTTTTGGGGGGCCGCGGCCCGGCCTGCGCCGCCGATCCGGCGCCCTTCCACATCGGGATCATGACGGGGACGGTGTCGCAGAGCGAGGACAGCCTGCGGGGCGCCGAGCTGATGATCCGGAGGTACGGCGACAGCGCGAGCGGGGGGATGATCACCCACGTCACCTACCCGGACAATTTCATGTCCGAGATGGAGACCACCATCGGTCAGCTGGTGGGGCTGGCCGACGATCCCAAGATGAAGGCCGTCGTGGTCAACCAGGCCATCCCGGGCACCACCGAGGCCTTCCGAAGAATCCGGGAGAGGCGCCCGGACATCCTGCTCCTGGCCGGGAACATCCAGGAGGACCCCGCCGTCATCACGGCGGCGGCCGACATCGCCATCAACGGCGACGACATCAGCCGCGGATACCTCATCCCGCTGGCCGCACAGAAGCTGGGCGCCAAGACCTTCGTCCACATCTCCTTCCCGCGGCACATGAGCTACGAGACCCTGGCCCGGAGGCGCGCCATCATGGAGGAGGCCTGCAAGGACCTGGGGATCCGGTTCGTCTTCGAGACGGCCCCGGACCCGACGAGCGACGTGGGCGTGGCGGGCGCGCAGCAGTTCATCCTGGAGAAGGTTCCGGCCTGGCTGGAGCAGTACGGCAAGGACACGGCCTTCTTCTGCACCAACGACGCGCAGCGCGAGCCAATGCTGAAGCGCATCGCCGAGCTGGGCGGCTACTTCGTCGAATCCGACTCCCCGCTCATGGCCTACCCCGGCGCGCTGGGGATCGACCTGTCCAAGGAACGGGGCAACTGGCCGGCGCTCCTGAAGAAGGTCGAGGAGGCCGTCGTCGCCGCGGGCGGCAGCGGGCGCATGGCCAGCTGGGCCTACTCGATCGACTACACGTGCAGCGCGGCCCTGGCCGAGTTCGCCAAGGAGGTCGTCGAGGGCAGGGCGAAGATCGGCAGCATGAAGGACCTCATGTCCTGTTTCTCGCAGTTCACGCCCGGCGTCAAGTGGAACGCCAGTCACTACACGGATGCGGGCAGCGGCGTGCGCAACAGGAAACTGGTCATGATCTACGAGGACACCTACGTCTTCGGCCGAGGCTTCCTGGGGATGACCGACGTGGAGATCCCGGAAAAGTACTTCCGCGTCAAGTGACGTCCCCGCCCATAAAAGACTGAATTGAACATGTTTTTCCGCAAGCTCCCGCGAATCTGCCCTCGCCATTTCCGACGGTCTAGTGATAAAATATCATCGTGGCTCCATCAGCTTTACTCTTTCTCAAACATTTATTCTCCGCTTTCTTGCGCAGACTTCTTTTCGAATGCGTGGCGGTCGGGTTTGGCGGTGGTCGGGGACGGGACTGCAACGGCAAGAGCGTGACGGTCGGGAAGGCGAACGACATTTGATTTAAGGAGGGATTTGGCTTGATCAAGAAAACACCTTTGAACGACGTGCACCGCAAGCTGGAAGGGCAGCTGACCGATTTCGGCGGCTGGGAGATGCCCCTGTGGTACAAGGCCGGGGCCGTCAAGGAACACCTTTTCGTCATCGAGAAGTGCGGCATCTTCGACATCTGCCACATGTGCCTGGTCCGCGTGACGGGCAAGGACGCCTTCGGACTCCTCCAGCTCTGCCTGACCCGCAACATCGAGAAGCTGGCCAAGGGCGCCTGCGGCTACACGATGATCCTCGACGAGAAGGCCCACGTGGTCGACGACTGCATCGTCTACAACATGAACGAGAACCGCGAGGACTACCTGCTGGTGGTCAACTCCGGCCGGGCCTCGATCGTGGCCGACCACCTGAAGAAGCACATGGGCTCCTTCAAGGCGGACGTCAAGAACGAGGACGGCGTGTTCGGCAAGATCGACCTCCAGGGCCCCAAGTCCGTGGAGATCCTCCGTAAGGTCATGGTCAAGGGATCCCTCGACGGGCTCAAGTACTTCCGTTTCCTCGGCGATTACGACGGGACCAAGAACAAGGACGTGCTCCTGCGCGGCGACATTCCCGTCCTGCTCTCCCGAACCGGCTACACCGGCGAGCTCGGCTTCGAGATCCTCTGCCCGATTGACAAGACCGTCGACGTGTGGAACATGCTGGTCGAGGCGGGCGGGGACGACATCCTCCCCTGCGGCCTGGCCTCCCGCGACTCCCTGCGCATGGGCGCTATTCTGCCGCTCTCCCAGCAGGACATCGGCCCGTGGCCCTTCGTCAACACCCCCTGGGACTTCGCCCTGCCCCGCGACAAGGAGGGCAAGCTGACCAAGACGTTCCTCGGCTCGACCATCTACGACAACCCGCCCGAGAGCTACACCTATCCCTACTGCGGCTTCGACCCGCGCAAGGTGGACGCCCACAGCGGCGCTCGCGTGCTGCTCGACGGCAAGGACATCGGTCTGGTCTCCACCTGCTGCCTGGAGGTCGCGTGCAGCCGCGTCGACGGAAAGATCGTCGGGACCGCCAGCCCGGACAAGCCGGCGGACTTCAAGCCCAAGGGCCTGGTGGCGGGCTACGTCCGGGTGGACCGCAAGCTCGAGCCCGGCACCAAGGTGACGCTGAAGGACGACCGCCGCAGCATCGAGGTGGAGATCGTCTCCGACATCCGCCCGGGCCGCACGGCGCGCGTCGCCATCTGAAAATCGGGGTGCTCCCCTTCGGCACCGCGGAGCACGAGGCTGTCCGGAGCTCCCGGTGAGGGGGCTCTCCATCTCCAGTCCTTAGACACAGTACCAAAACACAAAGGAGGAATATCCTGTGAAGGCATTTGACGAGCTGAATTTCAAGGCGGACGTGTCCTACACGAAGACCCACGAGTGGGCGAAGAAGAACGGCAACGTAGTCGTCGTCGGGGTTGACGACTACGCTCAGGGTGCTCTTGGCGACATCGTCTACGTCGAGCTTCCCGACGTCGGCGCCACCACCAAGGCCGGTGCGGCCTTCGGCTCCCTCGAGTCCACCAAGGCCGTCAGCGACCTCAACGCTCCCGTCTCGGGCAAGGTCGTCAAGGTCAACGAGGCGCTCGCGGACTCCCCGGACCTGGTAAACTCCGACCCCTACGGCGCGGCCTGGATGGTGGAGATCGAGGTGCCCGACGACAAGGACTTTGAAGCGCTGATGAAGGTCGACGCCTACAAAGAGTACGTCAAGACCCTCGATCATTGATGGAAGGGGGGGCGTATCCCATGAGATACCTGTCCCACACCCCGGAAGATCTCCGGGCGATGCTGGATGTTATCGGAGTCAAAAAAGTCGAGGATCTCTTCGCGTCGATCCCGGCGGCAGTGCGCATGGATGGCCCCATCGACATCAAGCCCCGCACCGAGTGGGAGCTGACGGCCGAGCTGGGGGCCATGGCAGCGTCCAACTGCGACAGCGTGGCCTTCCTGGGCGCGGGGTGCTATCCTCACCACATCCCGGCCCACATCCCCTATCTCGCGAGCCGCTCGGAGTTCCTGACCTCCTACACGCCCTACCAGCCGGAGGTCAGCCAGGGCACGCTTCAGGCCGTATTCGAGTTCCAGACGATGACGGCCAACCTGCTGGGCATGGAGGTCGCCAACGCCTCCATGTACGACGGCGCCAACGCCCTGGCCGAGGCCGCCATCATGGCCATCCGCGTCAAGAAAAAGCCCAAGGTGGCCTTCTCCCGCCTGAACCACCCCCACTACATCCAGGTGATGGACACCTACTTCCGCCCCGCAGGCTTCGAGGCGGTGGAGCTTCCCGTCCTGCCGGACGGGCGCACGGATCTCGGCAAGATCCCCGACGACGTCTCGGCCGTGATCGTCCAGTCCCCCAACTTCGCCGGCGTGATCGAGGACCTCGAGGCGGCGGCCAAGGCCGCTCACGACAAGGGCGCCCTGCTGATCGCCTCCTTCTCCGAGGCCATGGCCTGGGGACTGCTCAAGAACCCGGGCAGCTGCGGCGCGGACATCGTCAGCGGCGAGGGCAGCAGCTTCGGCATCCCTCTGAACGCGGGCGGGCCCGGCGTGGGCATGCTGGCCTGCACCATGAAGAACGTCCGTTCCATGCCAGGCCGTCTGATCGGCGAGACGACGGACAAGAACGGGGAGCGCTGCTTCGTCCTGACCCTCGCGGCCCGCGAGCAGCATATCCGCCGCGAGAAGGCCACGTCGAACATCTGCACCAACTCCGGCCACAACGCCCTGACGGCGGCGATGTACATGGCCTCCGCCGGAAGCCAGGGGCTCCACGCCATCGCCAAGCTGAACCACGACAAGGCCGCCTACCTGAAGGCGGGGCTCGAGAAGGCGGGCTTCAAGCCGCTCTTCGACGCGCCGTTCTTCAACGAGTTCGCCATGAAGGCCCCGGCGGGCTTCGAGAAGCGCTACGATGATCTGGCCAAGAAGGGCTTCGTCGCCGGGCTCGATTTGGGCAAGTACTATCCGGAGTACAAGGGGGCGTGGCTCTTCTGCGCGACGGAGGTCCACACCCGTGAGGAAATCGATGCATTCCTGAAGGAGGTGGCCTGATCATGAGCCGCTATCCCGGCACCAAAGGCCTGGCCTTTAAAGAGTCGCTGCTTTGGGAGCGCGCGAGCAAGGGGCGCATGGGCATCAGCGTACCCTCCCAGGACGTCCCGGAGAGCAAGCTGGACGCCTCCCTGACGGGACCGGCACCCAAGCTGCCGGAGCTGTCCGAGGTCGACGTCATTCGTCACTACACGCGCCTGTCCACCTGGAACTTCGGGGTCGACACGGGGATGTACCCCCTGGGCTCCTGCACCATGAAGTACAACCCAAAGATCAACGACCGCATGGCGTCGCTTCCCGGCTTCGCCAACGTCCATCCCCTCATGCCCGAGATCTGCTTCCAGGGGGCCCTCAAGGCCATGTACGAGCTGGAGCAGGACCTGCTGAAGATCACCGGCATGAAGGCCGCCTCGCTCCAGCCCTCGGCCGGAGCTCAGGGCGAGCTGACGGGAATGCTGATGATCCACGCCTATCACGCGCACAAGGGCCGGCAGCGCAAAAAGGTGATCATGCCCAGCACGGCGCACGGGACGAACCCGGCGTCCGCGGCCCTCTGCGGCTACGAGCCCGTTCCGGTCGAGCTGAACAAGGACGGGGTCGTGACCCCCGACGCCATTCGCGAGATCATGGACGAGGACACGGCGGGCATCATGCTCACCAACCCCAACACGCTGGGCATCTTCGAGCACCACGTGGCCGAGATCTCCAAGATCATCCACGAGAAGGGCGGGCTGGTCTACGGAGACGGCGCGAACATGAACGCCCTGATGGGCTATGTCGACGTGCACAAGATGGGGGTCGACGTGCTGCACCTCAACGTCCACAAGACCCTCTCGACGCCGCACGGCGGCGGCGGGCCCGGCGCGGGGCCCGTGGTGGTGGGCGAGACCCTGGAGCCCTTCCTGCCCGTGCCGCGCATCTGCAAGGAGGGCGACCGCTACACGCTCTGCACCGACTCGCCGCTCTCCATCGGCCGTCTTCAGGCGTTCTTCGGCAACTTCGCCGTGCTGGTTCGGGCCCTCGCCTACACGCGTACCATGGGGCACGACCTCAAGGCCGCGACCGAGGCCGCGGTCCTGAACGCCAACTACATCAAGGCGTGCCTGAAGGGCGTCTACAACCTGCCCTTCCCGCAGGACAGCCTGCATGAGGTCATCTTCAACGACGCGATCCAGCAGAAGAACGGCGTGACCACGCTCGACATCGCCAAGCGCCTGATCGACTGCGGCTATCATCCGCCCACAGTCTACTTCCCGCTGGTGGTGGACGGCGCCATCATGATCGAGCCGACGGATACCGAATCCAAGAACGACCTGGACGGGTTCATCGACGCCATGAAGGCGATCGCCGAGGAGGCCAAGTCGAATCCGGAGATGGTCACGAACACGCCGCAGAACACGATGGTCGCGCGTCCCGACGAGACGCTGGCCGCCAGGAACCTGGTTCTGAAGGGCGAGTAGCCGATCTTATCCATGTGCGCAGCCGTGTTCTCGTCCGGGAACACGGCTGCATTTTCGTATCGCGAAAAGGATGCGGCCTTCGCCCTTCCTCCAAAAAACGAACGAGACGAACATGAACGAGACGACGAACAACCGAAAGAGCGGAATCCGAATCGACGAGACGAGTCTGGAGATCATCAAGCGCCTCAGCGGGGAGCGCCAGCCCCTGGCGCAGATCGCGGAGGAGCTGCACATCTCCGAGGGCACCGTGCGCAACCGCATCAACAAGCTGGAGCAGGCGGGCGTGCTGTGCCGGCGCGGCCTGGTGGACGTGGACGCCCTGCCCGGCCACATGGCCCTGCTTGTGGGCGTCAAGCTCACCAACACCAACTTCGTCGCCAAGGCCAGGGAGCTGGAGTCCATGAGGGGGGTCGTCTCCGTCATGGTCGTCACGGGAAGCTTCGACATCTTTCTGCTCGTGATGCTGGACGAGAACTTCGGGCTGCTCGAGTTCTTCAACGCGGAGCTCGCCGCGCACGCCGACGGCATACAGTCCACCGAGACCTTCGTGGTGTATAAGGGGTTCAACTTCAACCTGCCCTACATGCTGTAACTCCAATTTCAAATCATTCGTATGCTTCGTTGTCTTTGCTCAACTTGGCTGCTGCGCAAACCTTCGGCCCGACGAACCTCTTGGTACGTCTGATGAAGCCTCCAAGCGGCCGACACAGTTCACTTCGTTCACTGGTTGTCCGCTTATTCGCCGCGACTCGCAAAGGCCGCCTCGCCTGCAAACGATTTGGAAATGGAATCAATCGGTGTTTCGCCTTCGTCCGCGCCGGAAATCCGGGAAAAATCAAGGACCAATTTTCATCCCCTGGGAGGAAGACCATGTACGTCATCGAAAACCACGACCACCGCCCTCAGCACAATCTGGCACTGGAGGAGCACCTCTGCCGGAAGGCCGCCCGGGAGGGATGCGAGTTTTTCATGCTCTGGCAGAACGAGCCCTCCATCATCGTGGGGCGTTTCCAGAACACGCTGGAGGAGATCAACGCCAACTTCGTCCGGGAGCGCGGCATCCACGTCGTGCGGCGCAACTCGGGTGGGGGGGCCGTCTACCACGACCTCGGCAACATCAACTACAGCTTCGTCATGGCGGACCGAGAGGGGGAGTTCAACTTCGCCTTCTTCACGGAGCCGATCATCCGTGCGCTTCGCTCGCTCGGCGCGAACGCGGAACTTTCGGGCCGCAACGACATCGCCATCGACGGCAGAAAGGTGTCGGGCGGCGCACAGTACCGGCGGGGCGGCATTTTGCTCCACCACGGAACCCTGCTCTTCGACAGCGATCTGGACGTCCTGTCCCAGGCGCTGAAGGTCTCGCAGGAAAAATTTCGCAGCAAGGGCGTCAAGTCGGTCCGCGCCCGGGTGGGCAACATTCGCGAATTTTTGCCTCAGGCCCGGTCCGTATCGGACTTCATCGCCATGCTGGAGGAGCGGATCGAGGGGCTCACCCCGAAGGAACTGACGCCCGAGGACCGGGCCGAGGTCGAAGCGCTCATGAGGGAAAAGTACGCCACCTGGGACTGGAACTACGGCGAATCGCCCGAGTTCACCGAGCTCAAGAAGGCCCGCTTTCCCTGGGGCGGCGTAGAGGCCTACCTCAAGGTGGACAAGGGGACCATCGTCGCCTGCGAGCTGCGCGGCGATTACTTCGGCAGCGGGGACTACGCTCCCCTCCAGGAGCGCATCGTCGGCGTCCCCTACACGCGTTCCGCCCTGGAGGCGGCCCTCGTCGGGCTCGAGACCCATGGGATGTTCGCGGGCTCGACGCCCGAGGACCTTCTGACGCTGCTCGTGCCGGGCGCATAGCCCTCCGAAAAAATCCCTGCGTGAAAATACGGGCGGCCCCCTGCTCCGGGGGCCGTCCGTTCGCTTTTGCCTTTTCCCTTGAGGATTTCCGTATTTTTATTCAAACAGATCAAGGCCATTCGGCCCTTTTCCGCCCAAGCGCTTTTTGATGTACTGAAAGAGCGTTTCACACGGCAGCCATGCGCCGGCTGCTCTCCAGCATGCCAACGGACTCGAGGCGAACGGTCCCGTTCCGTTCGAATTTTCCTTCCTCCCCCGTAACCGAACGATTGATCGTTCCCGTCGCCCTTTCGAAAAAGCTGGGCCGTTTGTCCGACAAGGCGCCCTTCTTGCTTTGCCCCCACCGGGACCGGCCGGAAAGGAGACCGACATATGCTCGAATTCAAAAACGTATCGAAGATCTACCAGGGCACCAGGCCCGCCGTGGAGGACGTGACCCTCACCTTCGGCGAGGGGGAGTTCATCGTCTTCATCGGCACCAGCGGCAGCGGAAAGACCACCTGCATGCGCATGATCAACCGCATGACGGAGCCGACGAGCGGGACGATCCTGCTGAACGGGGACGACGTGATGTCCATGGACGCGGTGCGGCTGCGCCGACGGATCGGCTACGTGATCCAGCAGATCGGCCTGATGCCCCACATGACCATCTACGAGAACGTCACGCTGGTCCCCGGTCTGCTGGGATGGGACGAGGACCGCCGGCGCGCCGTGGCAAAGAGGCTCATGAGGCGCGTGGACCTGGACGAGAGCTTCCTGGAACGCTATCCGGCGGAGCTGTCGGGCGGCCAGCAGCAGCGTGTGGGCGTCATCCGCGCACTGGCCGCGGATCCGGAGATCATCCTGATGGACGAGCCCTTCGGAGCGCTCGACCCGATCACGCGCGACTCCCTCCAGCGGCTGATCAAGAAGCTCCAGAAGGAGCTGGGAAAGACCATCGTCTTCGTCACCCACGACATGGACGAGGCCCTGGCCCTGGCCGACCGCATCGTCATCATGGACGCCGGCCGCGTGGTGCAGTTCGGCACGCCGGCGGACATCCTGCAGAACCCCGCCAACGCGTTCGTGGAGGACCTCCTGGGCGAGGACCGACTCAACGAGGCCCGCCTGGCGCTGCGCACCGTGGACGAGGTCATGGCGAAGGATCCCGTTTCGATCGCAAACGGCCGGTCCATCCGGGACGCCCTGAGGATCATGCGGAGGAACCGCGCGGAGACGCTCTTCGTGACCGACTCGGACGGGGTGATCCAGGGCGTGGTCGACATCTTCGACATCGAGAAGGTCAGCCTGAAGCAGGCCCGCCGGGCCGGACGGGAGGGCGGCCAGCCCGACCTGATGCAGGACCGGATCGACACGATCATGAAGCCGGCCTCCTACATCGCCCGCGATACCCTGATCCGGGACGCCCTCCACTGGATCGTCCATCTGGACCACCGCTACCTGCCGGTCGTCGACGAGGGCAACCGCCTGATCGGCGTCGTGACGCGCGCGGTTCTGGTCGAGGACCTCTACACCAACGTGTGGGGGGCGGAGGACTCGGTCCCCGAGGACACCCTCCAGACGACGGAGGAGCCCAGGGAGGGGGGGGTCTCCGATGTTTGAGTTCCTCCTGGAAAACCATTCCGCGCTGCTCTTCAAGACCTGGGAGCACCTCCTGATCTCGGGCGCCTCCCTTCTCGCCGGGACGGCGGCGGCCGTCCCGCTCGGCATCGTTCTGACGCGCTTCAGGCGCATCTCGGGGGTCGTCATCGGCCTGGTCTCCATCTTTCAGACCATCCCCTCCCTGGCCCTGCTGGCCATCATGATCCCCTTCCTGGGCGTGGGCAAGCCGCCCGCCGTCATGGCGCTGTTCGTCTACTCTCTGCTGCCCGTCGTCCGCAACACCTACCTGGGCATCGAGGGCGTGGACAGGGACGTCGTGGACGCGGCCAAGGGCATGGGCATGACGCCCCTGCAGCGGCTCCTCAAGGTCCGGCTCCCGCTGGCCGTCCCCGTGATCATGGCGGGCGTGCGCACCTCCGGCGTGTACGTCGTGGCCTGGGCCACCATCGCCTCCTATATCGGGGCCGGCGGGCTGGGCGACTTCATCTTCACGGGACTGCACAACTACATCCCCCCCATGATCGTCTGGGGGACCCTGCCCGTCACCCTCATGGCGCTGCTGACGGATTTTCTTCTCGGGCGCGTCGAGGCCGCTCTCTCGCCCCGGCTGCGCTCCCGGGCCTGACGAGGAAGGAGGACGAACATGGCAAGAGGAAAAAACGCGCTCTGGGCCCCCATCCTGCTGGCGGCGCTGCTGGCCGTCGCGGTCTTCCTGCCGGGGCTCGAAAGGGGCGCCTCCAAGGACGGCATTGTCATCGCGGGCGGCAACACGACCGAGCGTCAGATCCTGGCCGAGATCACGGCCCAGATGATCCGGCACCACATCCGGGACGCGAGGGTCGGTCTGGTGAACAACCTGGGGACCACCGTCCTGATCCGCCGGGCGCTCGACAACGGGGACGTCAACCTGTCCGGCGCCATGTACACCGGCACCTCCCTGACCGGGGAGCTGGGCCTGCCGATGACGACGGACCCCGCGGAGGCCATGGACACCGTGGTTCGGGAATACGACAGACGCTACGGCGAGAAATGGTATCCCTCCTGGGGCTTCGCGAACACCTACGCCTTCATGGTGACCCGGGAGCTGGCGGACCGGGAGGGGCTGAGGACGGTCAGCGACCTGGCCCGCATCGCGCCCGGCATGAGGCTGGGGGTGGACACCTCCTGGATGGAGCGCAAGGGCGACGGCTACCAGGACTTCAGGAAAAAGTACGGATTCGACTTCAAACACGTGTTCCCCATGGAGATCGGGCTCGTCTACAGTGCCGTGCGCGCCGGGGAGATGGACGCGGTCCTGGGCTACTCCACGGACGGGCGCATCGCCACCTACGACCTGGTCCTTTTGGAGGACGACCGGCGCCTGTTCCCGCCCTACGACGCCAGCCCCGTCGCCACACGCCGGGTTCTCGAGGCATATCCGCAGCTCGATTCCATCCTCATGCGGCTTTCCGGGACGGTGGACAGCACCCGCATGCAGAGGATGAACCGCATGGCCGACGAGGATCTGGTCGAGCCCCACACCGTGGCCCGACGTTTTCTGGAGGAGCACGGCTATTTCGAGGGCGCCGACTCGGGCTCGGTGCGAAAGGAGGCGCGGTGATGGAGCTTCTTAGGGAGACGGCCTCCTACTACGCGATCAATGGAGGCTATGTGCTGGAGCAGTTCTGGAGGCATTTCCTGATCTCGGTCTACGGAGTCCTGTTCGCGGCCGCGCTGGCCATCCCCACGGGGTTCCTGATCGCCCGAAGGGGCCGTCTTGCCGGCTGGGTCATCGGTGCGGCGAACGTGATCCAGACCGTCCCGTCCCTGGCCCTGATGTCCGTCCTGATGCTGGGGCTCGGCCTGGGGGTCCGCACCGTCATCGTGACCGTGCTGCTCTACTCGCTGCTGCCCATCGTCCGAAACACCTACGCGGGAATCCGCAGCATCGAGCCCCAGGTCCTGGACGCCGCCAGGGGGATGGGCATGACCGAGCTCCAGAGGATCTTCATGGTGGAGCTCCCGCTGGCCCTGTCGGTCATCATGGCCGGGGTACGCAATGCGCTGGTGGTGGCCATCGGCGTCACGACCATCGGCACCTTCATCGGGGCCGGCGGGCTGGGCGACATCATCTCGCGCGGCGTCAACGTCGCCAACGGGAGCGCCATCATCGTCGCCGGCGCCCTGCCCACCGCCTTGATGGCCGTATGCGCGGACGTCGTTTTGGGGGTGTTGGAGCGCAGGCTGGACCCCACGCGGTAATGAGCGTCTACGAATGATTTACACCCGGTCACATCCAAACGGAACGATATCCTCGGCCCCCCTGTAAGGAGGGCGGCCGAGTGAGAGCGAGGCTGGGGGGTAGGGTTCCTCAAGGACACCCCCCCGCCTCACTGCGTTCCTTGCCTCCCCTTGCAGGGGAGGCAAGGAATTATCACTTCGTTAAACGCAATTTGGTATAATGTCCCGCAAAACCTTTTGGGGGAAAGGACGGGATCGCAGATGGCAAAGACACATGCGGACGCGAAAAGCGGCGGCGTGAAGATTCGTCCGGTGCGGCCGGAGGACGCGAAGGACGTCCACGAGCTCCGCGTCATGGAGGGGGTCCGGGAGACCATCCTGGCGCTGCCCAGCGAGCGCGTCTCGGACACGGAGGACTTCATCCGCAACACCAAGGAGCCTCTGATGGTGGCCGAGGTGGACGGGCGCGTCGTCGGCATGGCGGGGCTCGTCGTCCCGTTCATGGCGCGCCAGCGGCACACGGCGGGCCTCGGCATCATGGTCCACGCCGGACATCAGGGCCGGGGCATCGGGAGGGCCCTGATGGAGTCCCTGCTGGACATCGCGGACAACTGGCTGATGCTGAAGCGCGTCGAGCTCACGGTCTTCACGGACAACGAGCGGGCCGTCCGCCTCTACGAGTCCCTGGGGTTCGTCATCGAGGGGACCAAGAAGTACGCCGCGGTCAAGAACGGCGTCCACGCCGACGAGTACCTGATGGCGCGCTACGGGAAATAAAGACGGACGCCAAGAGGGTATTTTGGAGAGAATCGTCTGTCACTGCTTCGGGTACAGCAAGGCGGATATCGAGCGGGATGTCAAGCGGCACGGCCGATCCACGATCGCAGAGCTCATCGAGGCCGAGGCAAGGGCCGGAAATTGCCGTTGCGCGGAGCGAAACCCCGGAGGGACCTGATGCCTGCCCGACGTCCGCCGGCTGGCGGACCGGGCGCAGGTCTTGCGTGGCCGCAAAGGGGCGGTTTTTCCGCCATCATGAACCGTCCCCAAACGGTGAGGGGGGCTCGAAAGGCCCCCCTCACCGCCATTTTATCGGCCTTTGATCTCGATGCGTCCGTCCGTCTCCGGCGCCACCCGCCCCTCGGGAAAGGAGAGGATATAATCGAGCAGCACGTCCAGGTCCCGCAGCTCCGTCGGCATCCTCTTCCCCTCGCCGAACACGAAGTAGCGGTCGCCGCCTCCCGCCGTCCAGGCATTGACGGCCACGGTATACGTCTGTGCGTCGTCGACCTCCCGCCACTCCCCTTCCTTCCAAACGGAAAGGGACCGAAGCCGCGTTCCCCAGGAACCCAGCTTGCCCTCGGCGTCGAAAAGCGTCGGCTTTCCCTGGAGATCGTAGACGACCTTCAGTCCGGAGACCTGGAGGAACCCTCCGTCCGGAACGCGAAAGGCAGGATCGTAATTCTCGTCCTCTCGCATCAGAGCGGACGCGGAGAGCTCCATGACCTGACGGAGCTGAGCCCCCGTCAGCGAGACGATGTCGATGGTGTTTCCGAAGGGGAAGATATCGGCCAGCCACTTGATGGGAATCTCTCCGGCGGGGAACACCCGGTCCCCCCTCAGCGCGCCGCTGTTGACGAGCCCGACATCCGTTCCGAACTTCCAGCGCAGCGAGTCCGCCGCGAAGTTCCCCAAGGGCACCTCCTGAATACGCAAGGTCCTTTTGCGTCCGTCCAGGGGCTTTTCAAAGAAGCCCGCCGCCCTCTCCATCTTGCTGTTGAGCTTCTCCTCGTACTCCGAGGCGATCTTCATGACGGCGGTGTCCACCGGGACCTTGGGGGTGACGTTCAAGAGCCGCCAGGACGTCTGATCCCAAAGCAGCCTGCCGTTCTTTGTGACCAGAACGAGTTTCCCCACGAACTTCCCCATGGCGCCCCCCCAGGCCAGGACGGTCGGCCAATCGTCCGGGCCGCGGACGTAGTGCAGCTGCACCTCCTCCCTTTGGGACACCCCGCGGCCGATGATCGCATGGATTCCCGCGACCGACTCCGCCAGACGACGGTTCTCCCCCTCGCTGAGGTTGCTGAGCATCACGATGATATCCGCCCCTTGACGGTGCAGGTCGGCGACCATCTCGCGGGCGATCTCCGCCGTGTCGGGCAGAACCGTCAGCTCGTCGGCCCTCTTCGTCACGGAGAAGATCCAGGTGGAGAGCATCGCGAAGAAGCCGACCTTCATCTCGCCCGCGGGCACAATGACGTTTCGCACCAGGCGCTGCCGCATCTCGGGATCCGATACCGAGACGTTCGAGAGGACCATGGGGAAGTCGGCGTGGGCCAGCGCCCCCTTCAGATGGTCCCATCCGTAGTCGAACTCGCGCTTGCCGATCATGCCCACCTGAACTCCCGCGGCCGACAGCGCGGAGAACTCGGGAAGGCCGCCAAAATAACGCCATAGGGGGCCGTTGACGGCCTCTCCGGTCTGGACGAAAATGGCGTTCGGGTCCTGGGAGCGTTCCTGGCGGACGACCCCGGAGACGTGGCTCAGCCCCCCGATGCGCACCGAGGTCTTGTTCAGCTTTTCCGAGATCGGAAGAAGCTGGCTTTTCAGATGGCTGATGGAAAGGATCGTCACCTTCCCGTCCCGAGCGCATGCCGGGCAGGCATGGAGAAGCAAAATCCCGCACAGCAGGAAGAACCCGATCGTCCGTCGTCTCAAGTTACGTCAACCTCTCCTTCTGTATCAATCTCTCGGCCTCCGCCCAGGCCATCGGTTTGGAGAAATAGTAGCCCTGAGCCTTGCCGCACCCCGCCTCGCCCAGCCAGGAGAGCTGCTCCTCCGTCTCGACCCCCTCGGCGATGGTGTCCAGGTTCAGGACGTTGGCCATGTCGATGATGGTGCGCAGCATCCTGGCGTCCTTCTCGGAGTCGAACACGTGGCGGACGAACGCCATATCCAGCTTGATGCAGTCGAGCGGCAGGGAGTGGATGTATTGAAGCGACGAGTACCCCGTTCCGAAATCGTCCAGAAAGATCCGGATTCCCATCCCCCGCAGCTTGTCGAGCGTGGCGCTGACCCCCTTGAGGTTGTCGATCAGGACGCTCTCGGTCACCTCGATGACGAAACAGGAGGGGTCCACATGCGCCTCCTCCAGGTAGCTCCGGATGAGGTCCGCCGCATAGGGCTTCTGCAAGAGGTTGGAGGACCCGTTGGCGGAGAAGTAGAGGGTACTGGAGGATTTTCGGATGGCCTCCAGGGCCCGGCGCATCATACAGCGGTCGATCTCGCCGATCAGGCCCATGCGCTCGGCATAGGGGACGAACTTCGAGGGCGGCAGGAAGCCCTTGGTGGGGTGCATCCAGCGCACCAGGGTCTCGAATCCGCTCAATCGCCGCTCCTTGATGGAGTAGACGGGCTGGAAATAGGGGACGAACTCGTCGTTCCCTATGGCCGCATGGATCTCCGCCCTCATGCTGAGCACGGAGGACGAGAACAGAACCTCCTCCTGAACGTCATGCCCGTCGAAGAAGACGACGGCGCCGAGGCCGGACTTCTTCGCCTGCTTCAGGGCATTCGTGGCCTTCTCGATGATCACCGAGGGGGAGCTGCAGGCCGCGACATCCGGCAGGACCCCGATGCTCGCGCTCGGGTAGACCGTCCCCTCGCCCACCTCGCAGGGAACGCTGATCACATCCCGAATTTCCTCCAGAAGCCGGTTCAGCCTCTCCTTTTTCAGAGCGTCGTCCTGATCCTGAATCAAAATGGCGAACTCGTCGCCGCCCGTTCGGTAGGCCGTGCCCCTGTCCCCGAGAGTGGACTTGATCCGTTCGGCGATCATCACCAGGATCCTGTCCCCATTGACGTTGCCGACCTCGGCGTTGATGCTCTTGAAGTGGTCCATGTTGACGAGCGCCAGGTTCGACAGGGAGGGATCGCACGATTCGGCCTCCTTGAGGATGCAGCCCAGGGTATCGACGAGCGACATGCGGTTGGGAAGCCCCGTGAGATCGTCGTAGTAAAGCTTCCAGGCGAGACGGGTCTCCAGACGCTTGCGCTCCCGGAGGTCGCGCGCAAGGAAGAGGACCAGCTTGCGCTTACCGAAGGTGATGGCACGCTGATGGATCTCGACGGGCACCTCCGTGCCGTCGCTGCAGCACAGAAAGGCCTCATAGACGGCCTGATCCTCGTTGGCCCGGATGGGCGTATCCACCCCCGACTTGCGGATCAGGGCGGTGATCGGGATTCCCTCGTGGTCCTGGAAGGTCTCCGAAAGCCCCAGGATGCGCTGGGCCTCCGAGTTCACCAGGGCGACCTTGCCGGACAGGTTGCAGAGGATCATGGCGTCAGGGATGTTCATGAGCAGATGTTCCAGGGTCCCGAACACCACGTTGAAGGATCGGGAGAGGTCGGAGATCTCGTCCGATCGGGTCACGGGGACCCGCAGGGACAGCCGGAGCTCGCTGGTGATCGTGTCGGCGACCTCTCGGAGCTTTTCCAGGCGCTTCAGCACCAGCCGCGAGAGAAGCTCGGTCACGACCACGGCGAGGACGACCCCGTTCAGAAATATCCAGAAGTAGGAGCTGTAAATCGCTTTTTTGCCCTCGTTATAGATATGGCGCGGAGTGCGGCACGCCACCGCGTAGGGCGATCCCGCTCCGAGGACCTCGCCGCGCATCTGCCAGACGGAGGCCTTGCCGTCCGCCTCCTGCTCTATGACGACCTTGCCGCTCCAACGGGCCGGATACTCCTGTCCCGGAACGGAGACGAACTCGCAGGGAATGCCCAGGTTCTCCGAGATCTCCTGCAATTTTTTGGAAAAATCGATCCCCGCCACGACCAGGCCGCGCGAGGGGCCGCTCCAGTTGGTCATCAGAATGGGGTTGGCGCCGAACAGATAAACGCTCTCCCCCAGCTTCAGCATGTGGGGGGAGGCGTCCTGATCGTTGGAATAATCCTTTGTCCCCTCGGAGGCCGCAAGTCGGGCACCGATGCTCCGAAGCTGCTCCAGCATCGCCTCGGACAGGGGAATTTCGCCTCCGAGCTCGTTGACCGTGTAGCCCGTCACGGTGTTCATGTCCCTGTCCAGGACCGCCAGGAAGTCGACGTCCAAGGCCCGCAGGCTCGTACCCGTCAACAGCTCGTCGAAACGGGAGGGGTCCTTCGTCTCCATGAAGGCGTACATGGCGTCCCAGGCCCCCCAGTCGGAGACATAGCCGACCAGTCGATTGACCTCGTCGTCGATATACCCCTGCAGGAGGAACATGTCCTGCTCGAAAAAGCGGCGTTCCACGGTTTCGAATGCCTTTACGGTCCTGTAGTTCGTGGTGAAGCTCATGACCAGGGAGAGCCCCAGAAGGGTCCCCACGATGATCCGAAAGGCTTTTTTCTGCAATCTCATACCGAGTCCCCTCGATCCATACGGCCCGCCCTACGACACCAACGCCCTCAAAGCCCGAAATTTTTGCTCAATGCAAGGACCCGGCACTGCCGAAGCGGCATTTGGATACGGACACGACCAATCAGCGTCGCGTCTCGTACGATCCACGACAGAAAGTAGTATAACATCAATTTCCGAGGAGTCCCCATAAAACAGCCCCTCAGGGGGGTCAAGTTGAAAGCCTTTAAGATTATACACGATGAATCTTAAGGCCTATCCGCCCAAATACGCCTCCTTGACGCGCGGATCCCTCAACAGGTCCTCGCCCGTCCCCTGGATGGCAACGGTGCCGACCTCCAGCACGTAGGCCTTGTGCGCCACCTTCAGAGCCGCGAAGGCGTTCTGCTCCACCAGCAGGATGGTACGGCCCTGGGCGTTGATCGTGCGGATGATCCCGAAGACCTCCTCGACGAGGATGGGCGCCAGCCCCAGCGAGGGCTCGTCCAGCATCAGGAGATCCGGACGGCTCATCAGAGCCCGTGCCACCGCCAGCATCTGCTGCTCGCCGCCCGACAGGGTGCCGCCCTTCTGCCCGCGGCGCTCCTTCAGGCGCGGAAAGAGCGCGTAGCCGTACTCCATGTCCTCCGCGATGCCCACGGCATCGCTGCGCGAGTAGGCGCCCAGCCTCAGGTTCTCCTCCACCGTCAGGTGCGGCAGGATTCGGCGTCCCTCGGGGCTGAGCGCGATGCCCATCTTAACGCGCTCGTCCGTCGGGCGTCCCGGCAGAGGGACGGGCGCGTCCGCTCCGGGCGGGGTGAAATCCATCCTGGCCGCAGTGGACCTCACCAGCCCCATGATCGCCCGGATCGTGCTGCTCTTGCCCGCGCCGTTGGCCCCGATCAGCGTGACGATCTCGCCCCGCGCGATGGACAGGGACACGTCCCGCACCGCGTGGATTCCGCCGTAGCGGACGTTCAGTTTCTCGATGTCAAGCATCGACGGCCCCCTCCTTCCCATCCTCCCGAGCGGCGCTCGTGCCCAGGTAGGCCTCGATCACCCTGGGGTTCGCACGGATCTCCGCGGGCGTGCCGCAGGCGATGTGGACCCCCTGGTCCAGAACATGGATGGTGTCGCAGACGTTCATGACCACCTTCATGTCGTGCTCGATCAGCAGGATGGTCAGACGGAAGTCGTCCCGCAGCCGCCGGATGAACCGCATCAGCTCCTCCGACTCCTGGGGGTTCATGCCCGCCGCGGGTTCGTCCAGCAGCAGGAAGCGAGGCTCGGTCGCGAGGGCGCGGGCGATCTCGAGCCGCCTCTGGGCCCCGTAGGGCAGGGACGAGGCCGGTTCGTCGGCGTACGCGTCCAGCCCAAGGCGCTTCAGCAGGTCCATGGAGCGCAGGCGGATCTCCGCATCCTCCCTGAGGACGTCGGGGAACAGGAAGGGCAGCAGGGTCATCCACCACCGGGTCCCCTGCCGCACCCACGACCCGACCATGACGTTCTGGAGCGCCGTCTCGTTCCCGAAGAGCCGGATGTTCTGGAAGGTCCGGGACAGGCCCTTCCGGCACACCGCGTTCGGGGCAAGCCCGGTCAGCCTTTCCCCCATGAAGTCCACCTGGCCCTCCGTGGGCCTGTAGAAGCCGCTGATGACGTTGAAGGCGGAGGTCTTTCCGGCGCCGTTGGGCCCGATCAGGCCGACGATCCGTCCCTCGTCGACGGCGAAGGACAGCCGATTCACGGCGACGAGACCGCCGAAGCGCAGGGTGACGTCCTTGAGCTCCAGCATGGGCCCCGCATGAGGCGCCGGCGCGGCATCCCCGCCCATGCCGCGCCGGCGGGGGAGAAGCCGGTTCCAGGAGAACTCGCGCATCCCCATGATCCCCTCGCGCCGGAAGATGATGACGACGATGAGGAGCAGGGAGAAGAGGACCATGCGCATCCCCGGAATGCCCGGGATGTGCAGCGAGCCGATGGTGATGGGGTTCTCGACGAACCGCAGCCACTCCAGCATCGTCGTCACCAGGACCGCTCCGATCAGCGAGCCCGTGATGGAGCCCAGCCCGCCCACAACGACGATCATCAGCAGGCTGTAGGTCTGGGTGATCATGAACATGCGGGGGTCGATGGTGGTGATGAGGTTGCCCATCAGGGCGCCCCCGAGCCCGCCGCCGAAGCAGCCCAGGGTGAACGCCAGGACCCGCGTCCTGAAGGTGTCGACGCCCATCGTCCGGGCCGCGACCTCGTCGTCGCGCACCGCGCGCAGGACGTTGCCGAAGTTGCTCCGCATCATGCAGACCGTGCAGAACAGCACCACGGCTAGGCAGCCGTAGCTCACCCAGAGCGTGGTGTGGGCGGGGATGCCCTTGAGCCCCAGGGAGCCGTTGGTGAGGGGCGTGAGGTTGGTGATCAGGATGCGGATGATCTCGGCGAAGCCCAGGGTCGCGATGCCCAGGTAGTCCCCGCCGAGCCGCAGCACCGGCAGGGCGATCAGCCAGCCGAAGAAGGCGGCGGCCAGCCCCGCGGCGATCAGCGAGACCAGGAACGGCGCCTGCACGTTCAGGAGCCAGGGGGCGATGGGCTCCAGGATCCACATGGCCTCCTTCTGGGCCGGCGAGAGGATCAGGAGCGCGGAGACATAGGCCCCGATCGCCATGAACCCCGCGTGCCCCAGCGAGAACATGCCGGTCATGCCGTAGATCAGGTTCAGGCTCAGCCCCAGGATCCCGTTGATGGCGATCAGATTGAGGATGCGGAGCTGGTATCCGTTCAGCCCCGTGGGGGCCCAGTTCAGGAAGAGCGCAAAGAGGCCGCAGGCGGCGAAGGTCAGGGCGCCGCTCAGGACCTTGCGCAACGTCGTCTCCCGTCTCATATCTTGTCCTCCAGTCGTTCGCCCATCAGTCCCGTGGGGCGGAACAGCAGGATCGCGATCAGGAGCATGAAGGCGAAGGCATCCTTGTAGCCGGAGAGGTTGGGAAAGAAGGCGACGGACATGATCTCGACGAACCCCAGGAGGATCCCGCCGATCATGGCCCCGGGGATGGAGCCGATCCCGCCGAAGACTGCGGCGATGAAAGCCTTGATCCCGGGGAACAGCCCCATGAACGGCTCGACCCGCGGGTAGCGCAGCGCCCAGAGGATCCCCGCCACGGCGGCCAGCGCCGAGCCCAGCGCGAAGGTCAGGGCGATGATCCGGTCCACGGACACGCCCATCAGGCGGGTGGTCTCGATGTCGTGCGAGATGGAGCGCATGGCCAGGCCCGGCTTGGTCCTGTAGACCATCCAGAGCAGTGCGCCCACCAGCAGGAACGACACGACCGGGACCATCAGGCCCAGGGGGATCAGGCGCACCCCCCCGACCGGGACGGGCCTCATCAGGAGCGGGGGCTGCACCACGGGCCGCGGCATGCCCGAGAAGACGACGACGGCCAGGTTCTCGATGAAAAAAGACACGCCGATGGCGCTGATGAGCGCGGAGATGCGGGGCGCGTTCCGCAGGGGCCGGTAGGCGATGCGGTCCACCAAAAGGCCGCAGACCGTCGCCCCCGCGACGGCCAGGCCGACCCCGGCCGCCCAGGGCAGCTTGAACACGACGGTGGAGAAGTAGACGAAGTAGGCGCCCAACATGAAGATGTCGCCGTGCGCGAAGTTGATGAGCCGCAGGATGCCGTAGACCATCGTGTACCCCACCGCGACCAGCCCGTAGAGCGAGCCCAGGCCGAGCGCGTTGATGAAGTGCTGAACGAACATGTTGAGAGTCAAACCGATACCTCCTCCCGAGGAGCCCGAATATGACCTGTCCCACAAGACCTCGTCCTGCCCCGCCTCGAACTTAGAATCCTTAAAACAGTCTACCATGGAAAGGGCAAACACGCAGGGGCCTCGTGCCGATCGACAAAGGGGGAAAGGAGCCATGCCCTTTCCCCCGATGGGAAGTGCGGAAACTTTCAACAGCATGGCGTCATCCCGCCTGCCGCGTCTGAAACGCACGCTCATCCCAATTAAAAATCATTCGCAGGCTCATTCAAAGAGACGACCAGCTCCGGCAAAACCTCGAAGCGGCACGCACAACTTGCTTTCGCCCACTGGTTCACCGCTTGCAACAAACGATTTGAAGAAATGGAAAGGCCCGGATGCACGTCCTCCTACATCTCCGGCTTGATCAGCCCCAGGAAAACCTTCTTGCCGCCCCGGATCTCGACGATCCCCAGCTCCTTCTCCGCATCGTGGGTCTCGTTCATCGTCGTCATACCCGTCACCGTCGGCAGATCCTTCGTCTGCTCGAGCGCGTCGCGGATCTTGGCGGGCTCGGCGCTCCCAGC
>NZ_RQYL01000015.1 GCF_003860125.1 Fretibacterium sp. OH1220_COT-178
CACGAAGCCGGTAAGCTCTATCGTCTGCGTCGTAAACGCTGTCGGCCGGCCTTCAAGCTGGACAACAAAGGACTGCGGCAAATTCTGCAATCTCGTCTCGAAGAAGGCTGGTCTCCGGAGCAGATCAAGGGCAGAGAATCCCTTGAGGTATCCGTAACTACCATCTATCGGGCCGTGAAATCCGGTCGATTGCCCTTTGAGGTGAGAAAACACCTGCGTCGCAAGGGTAAGCCCTACAGGAGAAAAACACGGCAGGATGGCCGAGGGCGTATTAAGGACGCCGTTTCCATCGAGCTTCGCCCCAAGGAAGTTGAGCAAAGGCTTGAGATCGGGAACTGGGAGGTGGACACCGTCCTGGGCAAGCCAGGTTCTGGGGGCCTGGTTACTGTGGTTGACCGCACAAGCCGCTTGCTGCTGGCGGCAAAGATCGAAGACAAGACTGCGTCACGGACAACGGAAAGGAGTTTGCTCGACACAAGGAGATATCCACAGCCCTGGGGGCTCCTGTGTACTTTGCTCATCCTCACAGTCCCTGGGAGCGTGGTACAAACGAAAATACCAATGGACTCATTCGCGAATATCTGCCCAAGGGGCTCGATTTTCAAGAGGTGCGGAACGATGTTGTTCTACGGATTGTAGAACGGCTGAACAACCGTCCAAGAAAGTGTCTCGGCTTTCGTACCCCTAATGAGGCTTTTTTCAATTTGCCTGTTGCTTTTAGATTGACAATCTAGCTCCTATTTCGTAACCGGAGCAATAAGAAATACTCAACACAAGCGACATTCTTACAAACATTTCCCCAAAGGATAGCTCATCCAAGGATGCCCAGAAAATCCGCCAAGATTTCCCAACCTGAAGGGGATTCGATCGCCGCTCATCTTCAGATAGGCCAATTCCAAGGTTTCTTGTTCCTGGCCCCGACGCTTTTCAGGTACTCCGCAACCAATGTACTTCCGGCCTCCTCAGCCACATCAAGCGGCGTTCCCCTTTCTCCTGTCTCAGATTCCCCCGGGTCACTCAAGGCGTTGACCTCCGCACCCGCTTCTACCAACAATCTCGTCACCTTCAAAAAATCCGTCTCCTCCTTTCCTATCCGCTTCAACATCTCACTGAAACTTTCCCATTTTCCGGAAGGCTTACGCCTCAAAAGCCCTACCCCCGTCGCCATGTGCAAGGGCGTCATGCCCTCCACGCGAACATTGGGATTCGCCCCACGCTCCAGCAGAGCGGACACGACCCTCGACAGCCCCATGGCCGAGGCGCCCCAAAGGGGCGTAACCCCCTCGTTATTGACAACACCAGCATCAGCCCCAGCCTGGAGCAGCAGGAGCGCCGCTTCCTCATCTCCTCCCAAGACCGAATCGTGAAGCGCCGTATTGCCGCTCTTGTCTCGGGTGCTCAAATCCGCCCCCGCATGGAGCAAAGCCCCAAACAGACGCGGGATATCCTTCAAGTCTCCTTGGATTTGCCTGCGGATTTCCCTGTCGCTGTAAAATAACGCAAAATAATGCAGCGGCGTGTTTCCGCTCTGGTCCTGAACATTGACCAGACTCATATCGCTCAACAGAATAAGATTGACGATCTCCAGCATCTTCCCCAGATGACGGCCCTTCGCCGGGGCGATCAGGGCACAGTGCAGGGTGGTCATGTTTTCGTCAGTCCTGTGCCCAAGATTTGCAGAGGCATCAAGCAATAGCCGAACGACCTCGGGGTTCCCTCTCTTGACAACCACAAAAAGGGGCGTCCAACCCCAAATGTTCTCCTGTTCGAGGTTCTGTCCGTCTTGGATCGCCGTCTCAATTTCCGTGATACTGCCGCTCTCCACCAACGCAAAAAAGCCATCTGCATCCATAGCGCCAAGGGCCGACACTTTCAGGCCCGACCACAGGGAAAAAGACAGCGCAAAAAGCAGGCTCCTCGCATAAAAATTCTTCTTCAAGCATTTCCACCTCCTGTTTCTCGGTTGTTTACAGCCCTTTCCTCTGCGCCCCAAATAAACAACGCGAAACAACGGACCTCGATCTTTAAGGTCGGTCGCTTCGCGCGCGTTCGCAGGAATTCGTCGTTGACTCAGGTCTGCGCGGCTGGCGCGGCGCTCCCGAATGCTGTTCTCCGAGTTCCGATCTAGTCCATTCGTGTCAGGGAAATGTCACTGCCGCCGCCATTCAAGCATAAAAACACACAGCTGTAAAGGATGCCGGTGCAAATTCAGAGAGCGACCGCGATGCGTGCTACCGTCTCCAAGGCAGCCAAAGAATTCTCCACAAGGGGCACCAAAAGAAAAAGGGCTCGGGAGAAAAACTCCTGAACCCTTGCTATCAGTGGTGGGCGATACTGGGTTCGAACCAGTGACCTCTTCCGTGTGAAGGAAGCGCTACTACCACTGAGCTAATCGCCCTCGACAAGTGAGCATTATACACAAAAGGAACGAGAAGCACAAGGGGCTCCCCATCTCCATACGGGACGAAACGCCGGAATGCCCGTCCGGAAATCCATTTTCAACCGGGGCAGGCCCCGCACATCCATCGAGAACACGTGCCCCGGAGAAGGCCTTGCCTCCACCTCGGCGGCGCGCGGCCCCACCTTGACGTTCTTGCATCGGCCGGCGACGGGACGCCCGCATCGAACTGTTACAGATCGATGGTTCGGCCCAGCCCCTTCTTCAGCGCGTTCTCGTAGATGCGCCGTGCCGAGACGACGTCCAATACCGCACTGCCCACAGTTTTGAAAAGGGTGACCTGATCGTCCCTCGAACGGCCCTTGGCTTTGCCGGACATCACCTCGCCCAGCTCAACGACACGGTCGTAGCTGAAGACGCCCTGACTTTGCGGGATGATGAAATCCCCCGACTCGTTCAATACGCCGTCACGCGTATCCACCGTGACGATCTCGGCCCTGCGGAGCGCTTCCGGATCCAGTTCCTGCATCTCCGGCGTGTAGGACCCCACGCCGTTGACGTGAGCCCCGGCCTTCAGCTTGGCCCCGTCGAACACGGGAACCTTGGAGGTGGTGACGGCGGTGACGACGTCGGCATCCTCCAGAGCCTCTCCGGAGCTGCGGGCGGCGGCAATCGCCGCCTTGAACTTCCCCGCAAAACGCTCGCCCATGCGCTTTGCGAAATCCTCCGCCCGCTCCATGCTGATGTCGAACACCTCGACCCGCTCGATGGAGGAACGAACCGTCAGGACCGCCTCGAGCTGCGTCTCGGCCTGACCGCCTGTGCCATAGAGCGCAAACTTCCGGCAGTCTTTACGGGCCAATATATCCGTCGCGGCCCCCGAGACGGCACCCGTCCGGATGCGGGTGAGGCACGTACCGTCCATCAGAGCCGAGACCTGGCCGGTATCCGCATCGAGGAGCACCATCGTCGCAGGAACCGAGGGCAAGCCGCGCTCGATGTTCCCCGGATATACGGAGACGATCTTCACGCCCAGAGCGCCGGCTTCCGCCGCATAGCCCGGCATGTAGAGACTCTGCCCCTTGTGCTCGGGGATGTCGATGTTCGTGCGCAGCGGTATGGAAGCGCCGCCCGCTGAATAGAGCGAGAGCGCGTCTTTGTCCGCCTGTACCGCATCGGCCATGGAGAAGACGGACAGCATCTCCTCCGCGCTCAGCAACGTAATCTTCACGGCCTCATTCCTCCTCTTCATCTCCGGCAAAGGGCGGCTTTGCCTGGCCCGATCCGCAAAAGGGCACCGCCAATCTCTTAATCACTATAGGCCGTAAGGAGGTATTCTGTCAAACGAACGACGTGGAGCTGCCCCATCCAAAACGCAACGGGGGGTGCCGGCTGGATTCCGGCACCCCTCGTCTTTGCCTTAACTCAATGCAATTCTTGCCCGCTACTTCTTCGGCTCGGCGTCCTGATCCCCGAAGCCAACGGCCTTGAGCCAGTCGGTCGGGTAGCCCAGGGGCACCATCTTGTCCGAGGTGATCCTGTAGCCGTCGTTGTACTTGCCCACAAGGGTCCAGGCCAAAGCCCACCAGTCCTTGTGAACCTCCTCCATGTAGCCGTTGACGTGCTTCGTGATCATCTCCGAAGCCTTCTTGGGGTCCTTCTTGTAGAGCTCGGCAGCCTTCTTCTCGAAGTCGGCCTGCTCGGAGAAGAACTTGCCCTCCAAACGCTTCTGCTCGGCACGGATATCGCCGATCATGGCGGCAAAGTTGAGGTCCGCCCAGTTGCCCACGAAGTTGAACGCCCACCACGTCGACTTGGGGTCGAACTTGATGCGCTCGCCGGTGTAGTAGGACTCGGGGACCTTCTTCGTCCCGGCGTAGACGGGCATGTAGCAGGTGGTGACGGGCTGGTCCTCGCCGAACCAGGCGATGGCCGCCAGAGGCTCCGGCAGGTTGTCGCGCACCTGGCCGACGAAGCTGTAGGAGCAGCGGAACAGGCTGATGGAGCGGTTCCAGTCGTTCCCCTTACGGTCCTCGGGCTTCATGTCCTTCGTCACCGCGTAGCGCGTGGGGGTGCCGAACGGCCCGGCAGCCAGTCCCTTGGTCATGTCGAAACGCGTGCCCTCCATATAGTCGCGGTTCAGCGCCATGAGATCCTGAACCTTGATGGGGGCATCGGGCTTCTGGAAAAGCGGGTAATGCTCGGCCGCGTCCTCGGCCAGCTTCACGCTGGGGGACAGCAGGTTGTAGGCCCGCCACTCGCGGCGCTGCTGGTAGTAGGGGGAACCGTAGGGCTGGGGATTGTAGAGCTTGTGGAAGACGAACGCATCGCCCTCCTTCCACCAGCCCATCTCCTCGGCGAAGGACTTGACGTTCGAGGAGTACATGAAGTTCTCCTTGTCGTCAAAGTCGATCTCCGCGATGCGGGAGCGGTTGGACCCCATGGCGTAGCTGTCGTCGGGCACGCGCACCGCCGCCCACACCGCGCCGGGCTTGCCGCTCTCGGGCGTCCACAGCGGGCCGGGGCCCGTGATCTCGAACAGCCATATCTCGTCCTTGTCGCCGACCGTCAGGGCCTCGCCGCCGTCGACGTAGCCGTACTTCTCCGCCAGCTCGCCCATGACCTTGATGACCTCGCGGGCCGTCGCCCCACGCTGAAGGCCGAGGACCTGAAGCTGCTCGATCATGAAGAGCCCGTTCTGGCACTCGTTCTCCTCACGGCCGCCCCACGTGTATTCGCCCATCACGACGGACTTCTCGTTCATGATGGGATAGCCCACATGGAAGTAGGTGTAGGTCTTCTCGGCCTGAGGAATCTCCCCCACCTTCTTCAGCTCCTTGCCCGGACGGGTCTGGTAGCAGATGTTGTGGTAGACGGGAACCATCTCGCCCTTCTTGTGGGTGCCGCCGGGGATCACCTGCAGCCGATGGTCGTACCAGCCGTCGCAGGTGTACGAAACCATCACGGACCCGTCGGCCGTCGCCTTCTTGCCCACCATCACGGACGTGCAGGCCAGCGCGGCGCCGGCCATGACCAGAACCAGTACCGCAGTCAAAACAAGAAACTTCCAACTCGACCTCATAAAACAACCTCCCCTTTCAATATCGATCCCACCATTCGGCGAAATCGTGACGCACTCCCCAAAGCTGGCGCAAAAACTCGGAGACGAGCCAATCGCCCTCCAGCCTTTTATTTCGGATCGGCGGGATTGGAGGTCTCCCCATACCCCACGGCCTTGAGCCAAGACTCCGGCAACCCCACGTTCTCCTGCGCGCCCTCCTCCGTCATGACGTAGCCGTCACAGTACTTCCCGATCAGGTGCTCGGAGAGCGCCCACCAGTCCTTGGCGATCCTGTCCATGTTCTCGGAACAGTATTTTGTGAGATAAGCGACAGCCTTTTTCGGAGATTCCTTGTGGAGGGCCAGGGCCTTCTCCTCAACGGATTTCTGAGAAGCAAACAGTGTGTTCTCGATCCGCTTCTGCTCTGCGTTGATATCCTTGATCATATAGTTGTATTTGAGCGTGGCCCAGTTCGAGACAAAATTGAACGCCCACCAGGCGGAGGTACGATCGAAAACATGACGCTTGCCCTCGGAATAGGCCTTTGGAACGGAGGTCACCCCGCAGTAGACGGGCATGTACACGGACGTGGAGGGCATGTCCTCGCTGAACCAGGCCAATCCGCCGATGGGGTCGGGAAGCCAGCTGCGGGACTGGGAGACAAAGGTATAGGAAGCCCTGTAGACCGAGATGTTACGCTCCCAGTATGTGGACTTGAGCCCTTCGGGTCGCTGATCCTTATTCGCCCTGTAGGCGACCGGACACTCGAACGGTCCGCCGGCCAAGGTCTTTCCGATGTCGTAAGGCGTGCCCTGATAGGAGTCCCGGTTCAGCCGAATGATATCCCTGACGGAGAGCTTCTCGTCCGGCTTCACGAAGAGCGGATAGACGCCCGCCGTGGGGCTCAGCTTCTGGGAAGGAGCAAAGAGGTCGAAAAAGCGCCACTCCCTGCGTCCACAGATCGGGAAATGCTTCTGGGAATCCGGGTCGTCATAGGCCAGGCGATACACAAAGGGCTCGCCCTCCTTCCACCAGCCCATCTCCCTGGCAAAATCCCTGACACGCTCGGAGTACATGAAGTTCTCCTTGTCGTCCCAGTCGATCTCCCCGATGCGGGCTCGGTTGGCAATGACGCTCACGCAGTCGTCGGGAATGCGACGCGCCACCCAGTTGGCCCCCGGCTTCCCGCTTTCCGGCGTCCAAAGCGGACCGGGGCCGCAGATCTCAAACAGCCATACCTCCTCGGGATCCGCTATCGCCAAGGCCTCTCCCGAGTCCCCGTAACCGTACTTCTCCGCCAGTTCGCCCATCAGCGCGATGGCCTCGCGGGCCGTCTTCGTCCTCTGGAGCGCCAGGACCTGCAGTTGTTCGATCACCATCCAGCCGGCGTCGCAGAAGGTCTCGTCGCGGCCGCCCCAGGTGGATTCCCCGATCATGAGCTGATGCTCGTTCATGAAGGGATAGCCGGCATGAAAGTAGGTGTAGGTGATCGCCGCCTGAGGTATTTCGCCCATCCTGATCAGGGGCTTCGTGGGCATCGTCTGATAGCAGATGTTCTTCTCAATGGGCACCGTCTCGCCCTTCTTGTGCTTTCCGCCGGGAACGATACGTATCCTATGGTCGTACCATCCGTCCACGGTGTGGCTCACCATGGCGGAACCGTCCACCGAGGCTTTTTTGCCCACCATGGTCGTGGTGCAGGCAAAAGCGCTGCCCCCAACAAGCAGAATCCCTATTGCAGCAGAACAAAAAGCCAGCTTCCTCAGCCTTCCCAACATCAGAAATCCCCCCTTCAGTTTGTGAAATGCTCCTCAAAAAAGGGAAGTAACGTGCTCCCTCCTTCGCTATCGAGCCGCTGAAAAGCGACTTCAATCATACGCCACACGCCCCAGAGGCACCGCCGCGGGATCGTGGAAGAACGCGCCCACGGATTTTTCCTTCACCTCGGCATAACGGGGCACTCCCGTGACGACGACGGCCCGGTCGGGCTTCATCATGGAGAAGGTGTCGACGCACTGAAGGAAGGTGGAAAGATGGCGTCCGACCCGGACGTCGATGTGCCAGCCGTTCTCGTCCATCGGGGCATAGAGCAGACCGTACTTGCCGGCCTCCATGACGAATTCGTCCTTGCCCTCCAGCAGCAGCTTCTGGTCGGTGATGCCGCGGATGCGGTCCAACATGGGCTCGGCCACCTCGAAGAGCATGGACATCGCGGGCGTATGGTCGCCGATCTCCCGGTGGGACAGGCCATGCAGCGCCGTAGGGGAGAACTCCATGCCGATCGGGACCTCGAACTCCTGCCCCGTCAGCATCATCGAGGCCATGGCCGCGATCTCCTGCGCCTTCTCATGGGCGACGATCGTGTTCTCCACCGGATACTCCAGCTCGGCCTCGTGGAAGTCGATGGCCACATCCACGCTCTGGGCGCGGATCATCTGGGCCAGGCCATAGGTGGTGCGTTCCACCAGAAGGCCGTTCGGCCGGCCGGGCCAGCAGCGGTTCAGATTGCGGATATCCATGTAGGCCAGCATCTGGCGGCTCGGATAGTGAAGGTAGACCTCGGGATCCGGCCAGGAGTCCAGCGGGCTCCCCGCACGGTCGCCCAGTCGCCAGGTCTTCTTGCCCCACGGGGTCTTGATGTCGTAGAAACTGGGGTACGCCTCCCCGTTCCGGGAGTACAGCGACCCGCTGGTATTCGCCCGGGTCACGACGATCAGGCGCCCGGACTCCACACGAGCGTTCTCGACCAGGACCTGCGCGGAGAGGTTCGAGGCCGGCTCCTCGGGGTGCGTCCCGCCGATCACCAGCACGGTGCCGCCGGGCTTGCCGCTGTCCAGGAAGTACAGGTTGCAGTCGTTGACCGTACCCTCCAGAGAGGGCTCGTACAGGCTCAGCTTCTGCACCTCGGTGACGCCGGGGCCCAGGACCACCGGCTCCTTATAGTGCCGCATGGCGTAGAACTCGAGCGCGCTCCAGCCCGCGGCCAAGGCACAGACGAGGAGGGCAGCCAGTTTGATTCCGTTCGTTCTTCTGTCCATCGTCCCCGCCCCCTACTTGACGTGCAGAACACGCAGGACGAAGGGAATGAGGATCACCGCGTAGAGAACCGCCTCCTGCGCGTTCCGGGTCCTTCTGAAGTTCCAGGCCAGAGCGCAGCCGAAGAGGAAGGTCATGGCGTAATAGCCGTAGTGGATTATCTGATTCACAAAGATCATCAAAGCGTCGTTCATCGTTTCTATCCTCCAAGCCCTGTGCGTTTTCCTAAAATCAAAACGTCAGGAAGGCGAGCTGCTTGCTGTAGACCAGGAACACGGTGCAGCAGATCGCGACGAACGCCATGGGCACCAGACAGGCCATGACGAACTCGCCAAAATAGCGCCCCTTGTAGTCCAGCTCCATCACCGTGGCGCGACCGACGACCGCCGTGGGCGGCAGACAATCCCCCAAGGGCCAGAGAACCGACATGGCTGAGAGCGCGACAATGACGTCCATCCCCCTCATGTTGAAGAGCATGATCAGGGGCACGCCCAGCAGGGGCGCCACCGCATACTGCAGAATGCCCTCGGACACGGGCAGGATGATGAAGAGCGTGGCAAAAAGCGTCGAGAGCGGCAGGATCACCACATGGAGGGAGATGACGCCTCGGGCTCCGGAGAGGGCCAGAACCTGGATCAGCGCCCCCACCACGACCATGATCCCCACCAGGGGAAGCAGGTTTTGGACCGTCTGGGCCAGAATGCGCCAGACCTCGAGCTTCACCGGAGAGAGCACCCAGACCATGAGGGCGGAGACCATGAAGATCATAGGCAGCCCCACGACGGGGAAGTCGAACGGCCAGACTCGGCCCGCCAGGAGCAGGGCGGCAAAGACGACGAAGGGCGTGAGCACCCGCAGCCAATTCATCCCCACGGGCGCCTGAGGAAGCCGGCTCAGGGCATCCTCGCCGGCGGCGGAGCTGCCACGGCCCGCCAGCCAGAACATGGAGAAAAGGGCCCCCACCACCGAGAGCACGGCCAGAGGGCCGTTGAACCCCACGTAAGGCAGGTTTGCTCCGGCCGCCGCCATCATGGCCCACAGGTTGATGGGGGGCGCGGCGGCGCTCATGGCGGCGGTCATGAAGATCGCTGCGGCCTTTCGGGTGTCGTCCACCCCCATGGCGGAGAGCACGGAGCCGACCAGCGCCCCCACCGTGAGGACGCTCGTGGCCCCCGAGCCGGTCAAGGCCCCGGGGATCAGCATCACCAAGGTCAGGAGCAGCAGACAGATCACGCGCCTCGTCCGGAAGGTCTCCACGATCCGGCGGACGATGAAGGCCACTCCACCGGACTCCTTGACCAGGGCCATGAAGAACGTCGCACTGATGAAGATCAGGCAGACGTCGAAATAGGTGAACGTCCCCTCGACCAGGTGCCGCAGGGGGAACTCCCCGGACCAGACGGCGCCGTGGTAGCCCGCCGCCGCGATGGCCGAGGCCAGCATGGATAGTTCCGTGGACAGCCGAAGCGCCTTTGCGACCAGAAAGACGGCGACGACGATCCCCAGAATGGTATAGGTGTGCGCAAACATCGAATTCTCCCTTCAGAACGAGAAAGGGGGAGCGGAACCGACGGCCCCCTCCCCCCTTTCAGGTTCGCTATTTCAATTCCGCGAGCTTCGCGCCGATCCCCAGCGCGTCCTTGACGACAATCAGCTCCTTGCCCTGCTCCTTGGCGTACTCCGTGAAGAACCCGTCGCTGTTGCTGTCCTCGATGACCATGATGACGTCGGCCAGAGGCATGATGGCCTTGATCGTCGCCTCGTCGGAGGCGTCGGTGCGGCGTGCCATGCCCTCGACATGAGCGCCGATGACCAGCATCCCCTTTTTCTTGGCGGCCTCGATCAGGGCCGTGCAGCGGGCGATCTCCTTGTCCACGTTGGTACCGGCCGCACCCATGCCCTTCATGCTCGTCCCGGTGGTCACGACGAGCGTCTTGCCGTCCTTTTCGGACAGCTCCTGCGCGGTGATCGTCTTGCTGTCCTCGATGGGCGTGACCTTCGCCTGCATGGAGGACATCTTCACCATCATGGCCCCCGGGCTCTGCCCGCATGTGGTGGCGATGATCGGCGTCTCCACCTTGGGCAGCTCCGCAAAGGCGAGCCCCGCCATCAGGCACACGACGCAAACGGCCAGAAACAATCCCTTTCGCTTCATCGTCATACTTCCTTTCCCTCCGTACCTGGAGCCTGAAATGATTGAGGTACAAGCTTCCGTCGCATTCCGTCTTCATTATAGCAACATGGCCCCGGACATACAAATATAAAATACAATTGAGTTATCAGCCTACAATTCCTTCCTTCCGTCCCCCTCCTCCCACCCGTCCCACGACCAGCGCCGGTGCGTCGCCAGGACCAACGCGAACAGGGCGAGTCCCAGCGCTCCCGGAACGGGGCCCCGCGAGGCGAAGCTCCGCCTCCGCTCCGCCCAGCCGATGCCCTCCGCATCCGCCAGAGCACGCAGGTTCAGGAGGTGAAGAACGGGGTACCCCGCCCTGAGGGCCCGGCCGATAACCCCGTTTCCGGCAGCCCCTCCATCCCCCGGCCCCCTCATCCCCGGGGCAAGGGACAGCGCCACGGGATCCGTTCCCATGTTGCCCTCCGAGCCGCCGACACCGACGACCAGTCTTGCCGGAGCCTCCCCGTCCTCCCCCTCGACCAGGCGCATTTTGCGTTGGATCGCCTCTTCCAGCGTGGCGGCGAGCAGGAGCGCCGTTCCGTCCGAGCGGGCCGCACCGGCCAGCAGTTCCCGAGCCTCCTCCGGCATCCCGCCCCCGTTCTCCTCCTCCCCGCCCAGCGTGTAAAAGGCCGGGCGTGCCCTCAGGAACCCCCCGCGCCTCAGGATTCGCGCCAAAACGGGCCACGGGGCCTCGGGGCGGTTGGCCCCCCAGGTGGATGCGCCCAGGGAAACCGCCAGTCCGACGTCCAGCCCCCGGTGCTCCGCCGCCGCCAGCACGGAGTGGAGCAGGCCGGGAAAGGACGAGGAGGCCAGGACGACGATGCGGTCGCCCTCCTTCAACCCCTGCGCGTCGAACCAGCGCAAAAGCCGCACGGCCCAGAGAGGGTCCGTGGCGCACCGTTTGGCCTCCAGGCTCCCCAGCGTGGTGGTGGTCATGCTCCACTCGACGCCGATGAATCCGCTTCTGTAGGGATCCGCAGCAGCGTCGCCGGGCACTCCCTCCCGCTCCAGAGCATCCCAGAGAAAAGCTTGAGCCGCCTCGACCCTGCGGTAGAGCCGGGATTCCTCCGCGGTCAGGGGCGCACGCAGCAAAGCCCAGAGCGCGCACAGGACCGCGGTCAGCAAGACGAGCCGTAGCGGAGACCCCGACACGAGGATTTCCCGAAAGCGGCGAGGCCCGATCATCCTGAGAGCCCCCTTATCAGGTCCGTGGCGAACGCCGTCGCCACCGCACAGGACAGGGCACCGCACAGGGTCATGGAGACGCCCTGACGCTGCGCGTCCGCCGCGACGAGCCCCGGGACGACCCAGCCGATCCAGAACGGTACGGGGACGAAAGGCGTCAGGACGAGCCGAACGGCCAAGGCCAACAGCATGGCGGCCCCGACGCGCTCGCGCCCGTAGAGTCCGAGCGCATGGGACAGGGTCCCCAGCGGCGCGGCCAGCAAACCTCCCAGGGCCAGAGCCATGGCGATGCGGTACGGCGATCCCGCATGGAGCGCCAGCAGACCTGGAGTCACCAACCCTCCGCAGCTCCAGCCCGTCCGGCGGCTCCAGATCAGTCCGAACAGCACCCCGATCCCTACGGTCACCCCCTCCGACAGGGCCGGGGCGGCAAAGGGCGAGGAAAAGAAAAGAAGTTCGTTCATGAAAGCCTCCCATCGGGTCCGGAACGCATCAGCAATTCCAGCGGCCACCCGGCAACGTTGCCGCAGGCGAAGACACGCCCGCGACCGCACCGCCAGCGCTCGAACGCGGCCGCGTCCCGTATGTCGTCCCTCCAGGCCAGAGCGCCGAAGCGCCCCAGCGGCAAGTCCGCAAACGGCCGGCATACCCGGGTGAAGACGGTCTCCCTCCAGGGCAGGGAGCCGATCCACGGCAAAAAGCCGCGCAGCCGTGCGGTGCGGTCCAATCGGTGATGGTAGAGCAGCGTCGTCCCGGCCGGGTCCCATCCCGTCTCCGCGAAAAGCCGCGCGGTGCTCTCCACCTCGTTCGCCGAGAACGCGGCGGCCAGAAGGTCGTCCCCCTCACCCAGCACCCGAAAATCCGCGATATCGGGGGGAAGGGCTTCCATGGCCCGTCGCGCGGCCTCCCGCTGCGCCTCCGCCGCGACGCAGAGGGAGAGCGCGCGGAGCGCGAGGGCCAGATTCTCCTCCCGATGGTTTCCCCTTGGCGTCGTCGGGGGCGGAAAGTGCAGCGAACAGCCGCGGCCCTCCAGGAGGGCCCGTACCATCGGATGATCGGCCTCGGGCCCCCCCGCCACCGACACGCCCCGCGGCACCCCTCGCACAAGGGCCCGTGCAGCCCCCTCGAGCCCCGGCCCCCAGGCCTCCTGGTGGTCGGACCGCAGCGTCGTCCAGACCACAAGGGTCGGACACAGCCAACGTCCCGCCGCCTCCTGAAGATCGGGCGACACGGCGCTGTTCTCCATGACGACGGCGTCCGCATCCGGAGGGATCTGAGCGAGCCACCAGCACATCTCCCTAACGTGCGCGGGCGAGAGGCGACGGATCACCCGACAGCCCTCGGGAGAGAGCTCCCGGGGGAGAACGCCTGTGATCCGGGCATACGTCCTCAGGCCACAGGCGGAGAGCCCCGCGTGCAGCAGTCGGACCAGGCTGCTCTTGCCGCGCGTCCCCGTAACGAGGATGCGGACGGGGATAGAATCGGAACCGAACAAGATCCATGCCCCCCTTTCCCCGAGAGTTTTTCAAAAAGAACGGGGACCGGCCCCCTATTGTACCCTCCCGCGGGCTCCGCCGTCACGGAAGCCCGCCGGTGCGGGAATTGCCGCGGACACATCGGTCGGCTTTGTGCTATTCTTTTCTGCGGAGGCATGAGGGACGGAGCACGTCCCATCCCCAAAAAGCGAGGAGAGATTATCATGATTATCAACGTGGACGAATTGGCATCCCTGTTCTCGAACATCGGAAGCTGGATCGGCATCATCTTCATCGCGCTGCTGATCCTGTCCTCGGCCGTGAAGATCGTGCCGGAGTACAAGCGCCTGGTCATCTTCCGGCTCGGCCGTCTGGCCGGGAGCCGCGGTCCCGGCATCGTCTTCATCATCCCGATCATCGACCGCCCCGTCAGCGTGGACCTGCGCATCCTGACCATGGACGTCCCGGTCCAGGAGGTCATCACCAAGGACAACGTGCCCATCAAGGTCAACGCCGTGGTTTACTTCCGCGTGCTGGATCCCTCCCACTCCGTCGTGGAGGTGGAAAACTACGTCCTGGCCACCAGCCAGCTCGCCCAGACCACGCTGCGCTCCGTCGTCGGCTCCGTGGAGCTGGACGAGGTGCTTTCCTCCCGCGAGAAGATCAACCACGAGCTCCAGAAGATCATCGACGAACGGACCGATCCCTGGGGCATCAAGGTGAGCGCCGTCGAGGTCAAGGAGCTGGAACTGCCCGAGGGCATGAAGCGCGCCATGGCCCGCCAGGCCGAGGCCGAACGCGAACGTCGCGCCAAGATCATCGCCGCGGAGGGCGAGCTTCAGGCCGCGACGAAGCTCTCCGAGGCTGCGCAGCAGATGGAGGTCTCGCCCATCACCCTGCAGCTCCGCTACCTTCAGACCATCCGGGAGATCGGAGGGGAGAAGAGCTCCACCACCTTCTTCCCCATCCCCATCGATCTGGTGCGCCCATTCGTCGAGCGGGCCTTCGGCCCCGCCCCCGACAAGCCGGCGGCGCCTCGGGAAAACGCTTGATCTGCTCCGTGGGGAGGACGGGAAGAAAAATTTTCTCCCCGAAGCTCAAAGAGGAGGCCGTCCGGCTCAAGGCGCAATTGGCGAGCAGCGCGTCAAGGAGCCCCCTTCTGACGAATCGGCAACAGGAAGAGCCCCCATCGCAGCCGGACGTTGTTCCGAATGCCAAGAGCTCCCGGACCGGACCCGGGAGCTCTTGCAAGGGGGCTTCGCACCGTCCCATCCGGTGAGGCGCACACCGTCCGATCGCGCCGCTCCCAGGGATCGGGGGCTGAGACGATCTCGGCCCCGGGACGCTTCTCACGGCGGATGCGTCGGTGGTCAAAAAAACTGACGTCCTTACCGCCCTTTTTTCGCCTCCAGACTGAGGCAGGTCCGATAGATGATGGCAAGGATGAAAAGCCCGCCTGCAAGGGAGCTCACGTTATGAGCGAGCCACCATAGGCTGCCGGTCGAGGTCAATGCCCCCAAAGACCCCACGAAACCGACCGACAGCAGGGAGGAAACGGCGAAAAGGAGCATGAGCAGGGCGGAAAGGTAAAGCGCCGCCCTGCCCCAGAACAGGCTCTCGAAAAAGACCACCATCACCATGAAAAACAGGGAGATGACGATGAAGATGATCGAGAAGATCTTCATGCCCCAAGGCAACATCAGATTCAGCAGGTCGGGAAAAGAGACCAGAATGTTGCAAAGACAAAGAAGAAAAAACTCGACCTCGTGCTCGAACAGGTTCCTCAGCCAATTTCTCATCAGCGATCTCCTTTCCCCAAGCCAAACACCGAATGTCCATCCCGCGCTCGATCGCGTCGCCCTTCCGTGCCGCGCTCCGAGTGTGCGGCCCCGCACCCGAACGCCGCACACTTTTCTCGATTAAAGCACAACGCAATGCGGATGTAAAGCGACGGTCCCCCCGCCGGCAAACCGGCGGAGACGCCGCACGGGCACGAGAAAGGCCGGGACAGGATCCCGGCCTTCGCAAATGCGTTCGGTACGTACCGCTTGCAAGCGCCCCTACAACCCCCTGTAGAGGATCACCAGCAGGGCCACCGGAATGAGATACGCCACCAGCGGCTTCCACCAGTCGGCCACCCGGATCAGCCCCGTGGCCCCCACGTTGCACTCGTCCCGGTAGTTCTCGAACTTCCAGACGAACGTCAGATAGATCGCCACCAGCAGGGCGTCGACGGGCATCATGATGTCGCCGGAGAGGTGGTCGGCGAAGTCGAAGATGCTCTTGCCCCTGATCGTATAGGTGCTCCAGACGCTCTCCGGGCTCAGGGAAAGAATGGAGGGAATTCCCAGGAGGAACATCGCCGCCAGCACCGTCCAGGTCGACTTCTTGCGGCTGATGCCGAAGTACTCGGCAAAGCTGGCCGCAGGAGCCTCCAGATAGCCGATGCCGGAGGTGAAGCCGGCCAGGGCCGCGAGGAAGAAGAACAGCGTGCCCCAGAAATGCCCGCCCGGCATCTTGCCGAAGATGATGGGCAGAGTCTCGAAGACCAGGCCGAAACCTCGGGACGTCGGGTCCATGCCGTAGCAGAACAGGGCCGGGAAGATCACGAGGCCGGCGACGATGGCAAACCCCGTGTCCATGGAGACGACCCAGCAGCTGTCCACCGGGATGTTGCTGTCCGGCTTCAGGTAGGACCCGTAGACGATCGCCGTGGAAATGCCGATGCCGATGGAGAAGAACGCCTGCCCCAGAGCCGCCAGGATGGCCTGCCCCGTAATCTTGCTGAAGTCCGGCGTCAGATACCACTTGAGGCCCTCGAGCGCCGTCCTGCCGCCCTCGACCTGGGGCGTCATCGTCAGGGAGCGCGCCGCCAGCACCACCAGCATGATTCCCAGGATCGGAAGCATGAACTTGCAGGCCCGCTCCACGCCGTTCTTGAGCCCCTGAGTGACCGTGATGCCGAGCGCGGCAACCACAAAAAGAGTGTAGCCCGCCATCTCCACGGGGCTGTTCATGAATTCCCGGAACATGGCCTTGGTGCCCTCGGGGCCGATGCCGTCGAAGGCCCCCTTGACGGCCCGGAAGGAGTAGGCGAACATCCAGCCGATGATCACCATGTAGTAGGACATCAGGATGACGCAGGCGATGCACCCGACCCATCCGATGATCGACCAGGGCGTGCTCTTGCCTCCAGCCAGCTTCCTCATCCCGACGATCGGGGTCAGCTTGGTCTTGCGCCCCAGCCCCACCTCGGCGATGAAGAGCGGTACGCCGATCAAGAGGCAGATCAAAACGTAGACCAGAAGAAAAGCCCCGCCCCCATAGGTACCGACAAGGTACGGAAAGCGCCAGATATTTCCCAGCCCGATGGAAAAACCGGCCGCTGCCAAAATGAAACCGATGCGACTGCCCCAATTCTCACGTTGTTCCGCCACACGTATCCCTCCTCTTCAGTTTCCGGCGTCCGAGCGGAGATGCCCTTCGGCGACGTGCCCGCTCCCCGCACGGCAAAGCCCTCTTTTTGTCCGCGGACTAGAACGACACAGCGCTAGCGGGAGGCCTCGCCGCCGCCCGCATCCAGGGCGAGACCCAATTTATGGTCCCGCAGGGTGCGCAGGAGCAGCTCCTCGTCAATCAAGGCGAAGTCCGCGTCCGAACCCGGCCCTGCGCTCGCGTCGATGGCCCGCTGGGTCTCCATGCGCTCCCTTGCCTTGGCCAAAGCTTTCAGCCCCGCGACATCGTAGCGCCGAACGTCCCTCTGCACCAGAAGGGAGCGGTAGGGGGCGCGCATCAGAGGTATGTTCGGCGGCAGGGGGGCCGATACGAGGCGATAGCCCTCCTGCAACAACGTCTCCGCCCGCGTCAGGACGTCGAGCGGAGAACCTTCGACTCCGTAAAGACGAACAACCCCATGGACGACCGCAAAATCTGCGGTCATCCTGGGGTTGTTCGTCACGATCCCGAGGGAATCAACGTCGCTCATGAACCGTTGACGGCCGGTTACTCCTCGAAGACGGTCTGGTCGTCGATGGAGGTCTCCATGGCCTTGAAGGCACGCAGCAGCAGCTCACGCCGAGCCGCCTTGTCGCCCGCCTCGCCCAGTTCGGGAGCCCCCACGGGGTGAGGGATCGCCACTCCGGGAACGATCCGGTTGGCGCCAACCGTCAGCATGATGGGGACGATCGTCGCGATCTGAACGACGGGGATCCCCGCCGCCTTCTCGATCTCACGCGTCATCGATGCACCGCATCGAGTGCAGGTGCCTCAGGTGGAGGTGAGGATCGCCGCGTCGACGCCAGCCTTCTTGAGCTCCTCCCCGATCTCGCGGCCGAACTTCTCCGCGAAGGCCACGGCCGTTCCGGTTCCGGTCGTCGTGTAGAAGTACGGGTGCAGCTTGCCGTAGACCCCCTCCTTCTCCAGCTCCCGCATGACGTCGAGCGGGACGACGACGTCCGGGTTCTCGTTGGCCCACACGCGGTCGTAGCCGCCGTGCACGGACTCGTAGTTCTTGTCCGTCAGGTCCTCGAGCTTGGAGATATCGTACTTGCCGAAGCTCTCTGCGGAGGAAACCCGGATATGGTCGGGGTTGCCCAGAGGCACGACGCCGCCCGAGCTCACCAGCGCGATCGTCGCCTTCTTGAGGTCCTTCAGCGGCGCCGCGGGCGGGATCTTGTTGAACTTGGGCATCTCATACTCCGTACGGAACTCCTCGCCCTTCAGCTTCTTGAGCAGCATCTCGACGGCGCGCTCCGCCCCGTTCTTCTCGTGGATGAAGTTCTTGCGGATGCCCCTGTGGATGTAGCCCTCCTCGCGGGCCGGCCCCATCTTCTCGCCGGAGATCAGCTTGCCGGCAAGCCCGGCGATCCCCTTCAGGGCCGCGGCCATGCCGCGCGCGCTGTCCGCGCAGGGCACGATATAGGTCTTCTTGGAGTAGAGCTCCACGCCGGGGTTCTCCGGATACATGGCCGTCACGGTCGGGATGTCCAGCTCGGCGGCCACCGTCGCGGCGATGTCGCCGCAGGCGAAGCCGTAGCGCCCGGCATTGAAGGCCGGCCCCGCCACGAGCAGGTCGGGCTTGGCCTCCTTGATCATCTTGAGGCAGGCGGCCCGGGCCTCCTCGGTGTGCTCGCCGTAGTAGCCGTCGCCGCAGATCACGGTGCCGACGACCTCGGCCTTGCCCTCGAGCTCCTTGGCAAGCCCGACGCCAGGCCCCACGAGCTCCTGCTTGAAGAGGGGCGTCTGGTCCGCCTTCTCCTCGCCGCCGATACCGGCATAAAACTGATTTATATAGTGCACCACACGTTTCATGATGGTCCTCCTCCCTTGGAACGCCCGTTCGTCAGATCCACTCGCAGCCGACGCGGTTGAACCCGATCTCCGCCGTGGAGGCGATGATCGCCTGCATCTCCACGAACATGGAGCCGTCCTTGCGCAGGCTCTCCGCCGCGCCGCCCGACAGGTGCGCGATGGACTCCGGCCAGCCGATGACCTTCTTCATGGCCGGGACCTCCAGCATCTCGTTGACGTTGCCCGTGGAGACGAAGCCGGTCATCTCGGGCGTGGCGTCGGCCAGGCTTTGGCTCGCGCCGTCCGTCCCGGCGGCCTCGTCGGAGACCACGACGGACTTGATGCCCGCGAGCTCGAAATTCTTGGCGTTCAGGCACAGGTCCGTATCCGGGTTGCCGTAGCCCTCCTCGGAGACGATGACGCCGTCCGCGCCCAGCTCAAGCGCTATGGACAGGTTCATCTGCGACGCGCGCAGCTTGCCCGCCAGCACCGTGCTCTCCTGCGTGGGGATCACGCCCAGGAAGTTCAGTTCCTTGCCGTGCCGGGCGTAGAGCGCGGCGACGATGGGGTTGTGGACGTGGTGCCACGTGGTGTTCTTGTCGCAGGCGGAGACGCAGTTGCCGGAGACCATCGCGCCGTCCAGCACCTCGTTGGGGTGCAGCAGGGTCGGCAGGCTCGGGCGGATGTCCGCGCCGTAGACGTAGGTGTCGTGCAGCAGGCCCTGGGTGATGTTCATGCACACGTAGATGACCTTGGGCAAAGAAGGGTGCTTGGCGTTCTCCTCGGGCACGGTCCCCTTCTCGAAGACCTCGACGCAGTCGGCCTTCGCGTCCTTGCACTTCTCGGCCAGGTAGACGGCCAGCTTCAGCCCCGCCTCGCGCAGGATCTGCTCGTACTGATGCTGCTCCAGATCCTTGATCGGCTCGACCACCAGCACAACGTTCTGCGTCGCGGAGAACGGCGTGTAGACGGCACCGGGGCCCTCCATGTCGATGAACCCCTCCTGAAACGCCACGATCGGCCCGCAGGTGACGACCGCGGCACCGTCCAGGACGAAGGTCCGTCCCTCGCCGCAGCGGCCCATGGGCGCGCTGAACCCGGGATAGTACCCCTTTTTGTCCATCTTCACGCGGGGCTCCACCACGTCCTTGACGGGGATGATGCGCACGCTCTCCCCCGGACGAGCCAGCTCCAGGTCCACCTTGGCGAAACGCTTCTCCTCCTTGACGCAGTCGATGGCCTCCGCCTTGTTGACGTAGAGCACCCCGTCCTTCACACAGGTGGAATCGCCCCACTGGACGTCCCGAACCTTGACCTTGTGCAGTTCCAGCTTCATGCTGCTGCCTCCTTTCATCCTCATCGCGCCGCCCCTCGGGACGGACGCGTCGTCGCACTCGCCCACCCGGCCGATAGTGCCGGATACTGGCAACCATCGTCCCAAATGGTACAACCGCAAAGTCCATTATTCATCATGCACTTGCCCACAAAATGGTGCGGTATTAAAATGTTTTTTGTTCATCTGCATCAATCCCGATCCGGAATTTTCGTTCATTTTTAAGAGGCCAACGAGGAGGGCGCGATATGCACAGAAAAACGGCCCAGGCCATCGCCCAGACCACCAGCGAGGTGATCGGCTACGGCGTCCTGGTGACGGACGAACGCGGCATCATCATCGGCTGCAACGACACGAAACGCGTCGGCACCCTTCACCTCCCCTCCCTCGGGGTCATGCGGACGGGACAGCCCGTGTCGACCTCACGGGAGGAGGCCGCGGGGCTGGACGGGGTGAAGCCCGGCTATACGGCCCCGATAGCCCTTTCCGATCAGGTCGTCGGGACCATCTCGATCGCGGGCCCCCCACACAAAGCGGAGCGGTACGGCCTGCTCGTGCGAAAACAGGCCGAGATCCTGCTCATGGAACAGGCGTTTCTGGAGCTTAAGCTCCGACAACAGCTGGCCGTCCGCGACCTGGCCGAGAACATCATGCTCTACCGGCCCGAGGACGAAAACTCGGGCATGCTGGTGCTCCATGGGCGGGAGCTGGGGTTCGACCTCGAGCGCTGCCGCATCGCCGTGATTCTGGAGCTTCGGGAGAGCCGGAGCCGGCAGCAGGGGCAGGACACCTTCCGCAACCTGGCCCTGAACCGCATCGTGAACTTCCTCGCCAACCCCGCACACCTCATCGCCCCGCTGCGCAACCGCCAGATCGCGCTTTTTCTTGCTCTGCCGTGCAGCAGCCGGGAGGGGGAAATGGAGGAGACCGCCCTACACCTGTGCGAGGCCCTGTCGGACCACCTGGGCAAGGACGGCCTGGTGGCGGAACTGGGTATCGGCCTGGAGGCGGACACGCTCCCGCTGCTGACGCAATCCGCGCATCTGGCCCGGGAGGCGCTCTCCACCGGCCGGGCTCTCGGTATGCGGATCTGCCCGGCGCGCGCGCTCAATGCCGAGATGCTGCTCTCCTACATCCCGGCTGGGCGCAAGCGGCAGCATATCGAGCGGGTGCTGCACAGCCTGGAGGACTCGGACTCCGAGCTCACGGACACCTTCCTGGCCTGGTGCCGAAACCCCTTCGCCCCCGCGGAGGTGGCACGGTCCCTGTCCATCCACCGCAACACGCTGCAGTACCGACTGAAGAAGCTGCGGAATCTCCTGGGACTGGATCCCTGGAACTTTCACGACTGCTTCGCGATCTGGTCCGCGCTGATCCTGAAGAAATTCGGCCGCCACGCCAGGAGCGACGGGGTGTGAGGGGAGCGCCCATAGCGCCTGGACATTTTCATCGGAGCGGCGAAGCCGGCAGAAGGCGAAAGGACGGAGCCCCATCATGTGGAACAAAATCGGGCATTTTCTGGGAGTGAAGCGCGACCTCGTCGGACTGATGGCGATGGCAATTTTCGTGGGGCTCGGCGAGCGCATGGCCGAGCGTTTTCTGCCCATCTACATCCTGGCCCTGGGGGGCGGAGCCGTGGGCGTGGGGCTGCTCAACGGGCTGGACAATCTGCTGTCCGCGCTCTACTCGTTCCCCGGGGGCTACATCGCGGACCGGTTCGGGACCAAGCGGGCGCTCCTGTTCTTCAATCTTCTGGCCATCTCCGGATACCTCGTGGTCATCGCGTTTCCCTCCTGGTGGGCGGTCGTTGCAGGCTCCGTGCTCTTCCTCTCCTGGACGGCCATCTCTCTGCCCGCCTCCATGAAGCTGATCGCCTCCGTGCTGCCCCAAAACAAGCGCGCCATGGGCGTGACGATGCACTCCCTGGTCCGGCGCATCCCCATGGCTCTCGGGCCGGTGATCGGGGGAACGATGATCGGGATCTTCGGCGAGGTCGAGGGGGTGCGCGCGGCCTTCGTCTGCGCGACGGTCTTTGTGCTCGTGGCCCTGGCGGCACAACAGAAACTGATCCGCCCCGACGACGAGGGGACCATGATCGCGCGGCCCGAGCGGAACCCCCTGGCGGTCTGGCGGGAGATGCCCGCGGGACTGCGCAACCTCCTGGCCTCGGACATCCTGATCCGCTTCGCGGAGCAGATCCCCTACGCCTTCGTCGTCGTCTGGTGCATGAAGGTGATCGAGGCGCCGGTCTCGGCCCTCCAGTTCGGCGTTCTGACGACGGTCGAGATGGTCGTGGCAATGCTGGTCTACATCCCCGTAGCCTGGCTGGCGGACCGGGGCGGAAAGAAGGCCTGCGTCGCGATCACGTTCGTCTTCTTCACGCTCTTTCCGCTCGTTCTCATGATCTCCCGCTCCTTCGGCGCCCTGGTTCTCGCGTTCGTCGTCCGTGGCCTCAAAGAGTTCGGCGAACCGACGCGCAAGTCCCTGATCATCGATCTGTCCACGGAGAATCGAGAGGCGTCGATGTTCGGCCTGTACTACCTGATCCGCGACACGGTCGTCTCCGTCGGGGCCTTCGGCGGTGCGTTCCTCTGGAAGGTCTCGCCCGTACTCAACCTCTGGACCGCGTTCGTCTGCGGGGCCCTGGGAACGGCATGGTTCGTCCTCCACGGGACGGACACGGCTCCGGAGCAAGAGCCTCGATCATAGCGCCCGTTCAAGGCGGAGCTTCCCCGAGCCTCCATGCGCCGACCTCCCCTTCGCCCACCGATCCGGGGCTTCGCGCCGCCGTTGACAACCCGTCCCCTTCGGGACTAGAATGCGGCAAAAGACCGGGCGGTCCCGAGCCGCCCCCCAGGAAGGAAGGACTCCCCCCAATGCCAGAAAAACCCGAGAACGAAAATTTTTCCGGCCCAGCGAGCACAACGGTTCCAGGAACGCATCTCCGGTCCATGCTCCTGGCGGCACTCCTGGCCGCAGCGGCCGTGCTGCTTTCGCCCCTGTCGTTCCCCGTGGGCCCGTCGCGCTGTTTCCCGTTCCAGCACACGATCAACGCCGTGTCAGGGGTTCTTCTGGGTCCCTGGTGGGCCATGGGGAGCGCGTTCGTCGCCAGCTTCGTTCGCTACACGACCGGGACGGGAACGATCCTGGCCTTTCCAGGCAGCCTGTTCGGGGCGCTTTCCGTGGGGCTTGCGGCGCGGACGCTCCTTCGGGGGAAACGCTTCCGCTCCTGGTCGGCCTGGTTCGAGCCCTGCGCCACCGGGACGCTCGGGGCGTTTGCTGCAGCCCTGATCGTCTCCCCGGGAGCGGGGGTCTGGGGAATGTTCGCCACGCTCTCCGTGGCCTTCCTGGTCAGCAGCGTCCCGGGCGCGGGGCTCGGATTCCTGATCCTCAAGGGGCTCGAAAAACGCCTGAGAAGCCCCGGCGCATAGAGCGCGGCTATCGATCGAGCGTCATATCCCCGGCACGTATCCGGCCCCAGCGGGAGAGGGCCCCGGCGAAGAACGAGGTCAGCAGGGCGGGGAGCACGAAGTGCAGCAGAATGACGCCCGGCCACGCGGCCTCACCCATCACGGCAAACGTCCCGATCTGCCCCACCAGACCGCTCGTGCCCATTCCCGCCCCGACGCTGTTGTTCTCCATACGGAAGAGCAGCGTCGCGACGGGCCCCAGCACCGCCGAAGCCAGGGTCGGCGGCACCCATATCCATGGGTTGCGCATGATGTTGGGCACTTGAATCATGGATGTCCCGAGCCCTTGAGCGATCAGGCCTCCGACCCCATTCTCCCGGAAGCTCATGACCGCAAACCCCACCATCTGGGCGCTGCATCCCACCGTGGAGGCCCCGGCAGCCAGTCCCGACAACCCCAACGAGATCGCCAGCGCGGCGCTGCTGATCGGTAACGTCAGGATCATTCCCATGACGACCGAGACGGCGATGCCCATCGGCAGCGGCCGGAGGGTCGTCGTCAGGTTGACGAACTCCCCGACGGCGCTCATCCCCCGCGCGATCCAGGGCGCGCAGGTCACGGCGGCCAGCCCGCCGCCGACGATCGTGGCGATCGGGACCAACAGGATGTCAAGGCTTCTTCCCGCCCTTCCCTGCACCCCCTTGCCGCAGAGCACGCCGACAAGCGCCGCGACGGCCGCCCCCACCGGCTCTCCGGGGACGGGCGCGGCGCCGGCGAACGTCCCGGCCCCTGCGGCTCCGACCGCGAGGGAGGAGAACACCGCCAAGGGCGGGGCCGAAACGCTGCACCCGATGCTGGCCGCAATGGCCGGTCCCATGAGAAGCTGTGCGGCCGCCCCCAGCTTCGTCAGCAGGGGAAGCGCGAGATAGGTCCCCGCCTGCCGCAGGATCAGCCCCACGATCAGCGAGGCGAAGAGTCCGCGTCCCATCCCGTTCATCACGTCGATAACGAAGTCCCAGCCATTTCGCTGCCTGTCCATTACGGAATCCTCCTTGTGTGCGGGTCGGCCCCGCCGTCCCGCGATTTCCACACCGCATTATAAACAAAAAGAAGAGGCCGGAGGCGGGGAACTTCGCCCCGGGCATTCCATACTATAATATAGGAATTCGAGGATTGCGCCCGAAGACGCGACGTGTTCCGGACCTGTCCGGACATCGAATTTCAGAGAGGATGAACGACTATGGCAAAACTAGTGGAATGCGTACCGAATTTCAGCGAGGGACAGAGGCGCGAGGTCATCGAGGCCATCATCGACCAGGCGCGCAACACCCCCGGTGTGACCGTCCTGGACCACTCCTCCGATCCCAGCCACAACCGGACGGTGCTCACCTTCGTAGGAGAGCCCCAGGCCGTCAAACAGGCGGCTTTCGCCTGCTGCGCCAAGGCGGCGGAGCTGATCGACATGGAGAGGCACAGGGGCGGACACCCCCGCGTGGGTGCGACGGACGTCATTCCCTTCATTCCCGTCTCCAACGTGACGATGGAGGAGTGCGTGGCCCTGGCCCACGAGCTGGGGGCGGAGATCGCCGAAAAACTCTCGATACCGGTCTACTTCTACGAGGCCGCCGCGAAGCGCCCCTCGATGAAGGCACTGCCCGATGTCCGCAAGGGAGAATACGAGGGGCTGAAGGAGGCCATCAAGACGCCGGAGCGCGCCCCCGACGAGGGGCCGCAGTCCATGCACCCCAGGGCCGGAGCGACGGTGGTCGGCGCACGCCCCTTCCTGGTGGCCTTCAACATCAATCTGTCGACCTCCGACGTGGCGCTCGCAAAACATATCGCCCAGAGCATCCGCGCCGCCAAGGGCGGCTACGTGCACTGCCGCGCCATCGGTCTGGAGCTGGAGGAGCGAGGCATCACGCAGGTCTCCATCAACATGACTGACTACACCTCGACGCCCCTGCACCGCGTCTTCGAGACGATCAAGTCCGAGGCCGCCCGCTACGGCGTCAACGTCGTGGGCAGCGAGATCATCGGCCTCACCCCGATGCAGGCCCTGCTGGATGCCGCCGACTTCTATCTGCGCCTCGAGGGCTTCAAGCGCGATCAGGTGCTCGAGGCCCGGCTGCTCGGCGAGTAGCTCCACAACCACCAGCGCCCGAACCCGAGAGGGGGCGGGGGATAATCCGCCCCCTGCGCTGCGTTCCGAAACTTCAAGCGAGCTTCGGGCGCTTGGATCCGTTTGCTTCGCGCGCCCTGTCATTTTCAAAGATGAAGGCCCAATTCTGCAAAATATAATTTGTCCTTGTCTCCGTGTACATTTTGCCCCCCTGCTTATAAAATAAGGCTGTGCCTTCTGCCGCCCCGTCTGCCGTTTTAAACCTCCGCCGTTCCGCACGGCTTACTCTTATTTTTCTTTCAAGGAAGGAGTCGATGTTGGTTATGGAAAACATTTTTTCGTCGCCGTTTTTCGAGCAGCTGCTGAAATGGGTCACCGAGGCGAACAGCTTCCTCTGGGGAACGCATTTCCTGATCCCCATCCTCTGCGGCACGGGGCTCTTCTTCACGTTCCGGCTGAAGTTCGTCCAGGTCTCCAAGTTCGGCACGGCCTGCCGGAGGCTCTTCGGCAGCTTCTCGCTGTTCGGCGAGGCGGCCGGAAAGTCCGGCATGAGCTCGTTCCAGGCCCTGACTACGGCCATTGCCGCGCAGGTCGGGACCGGCAACCTGGTGGGCGCCATGACCGCCCTGGTCACGGGAGGTCCCGGCGCCATCTTCTGGATGTGGGTCGCCGCCTTCTTCGGCATGGCCACCAACTTCGGCGAGGCCTGCCTGGCGCAGCTCTACAAGGAGAAGGACGACACGGGGCAGGTGGTCGGCGGCCCGGCCTACTACATCTCCCGCGGGCTCGGGAACGGCCCCGTCGCCAAGTTCCTCGCCGGCTTCTTCGCCGTAGCGATCATCCTGGCCCTCGGATTCATGGGCAACATGGTCCAGGCCAACTCCATCAGCGACGCCTTCAAAAACGCCTTCGAGGTCGAGCCCCTTTACGTAGGAATCGGCCTCGCCGTCGTCGCGGGCGCCATCTTCATGGGCGGCGTCAAGCGCATCGCGGCGGTAACGGAGAAGCTCGTCCCCATCATGGCGGTCCTCTACATCATCGCCGGCCTGATCCTCATCATCTCGAACGCCTCCCACATCCCGGCGGTGTTCGGGCAGATCTTCGCCTGCGCGTTCTCCGCCAAGGCGGTCTGGGGCGGAGCCGCCGGCGTCGCGGTGGCCACTGCGGCCCGTTACGGCATTGCCCGCGGCCTCTTCTCCAACGAGGCCGGCATGGGCTCGACCCCCCACGCCCATGCGGTCGCCAAGGTCAATCACCCCGTGGAGCAGGGCGTCCTCGGCGTCATTGCCGTCTTCATCGACACCTTCGTCGTCCTGAACATCACGATCTTCAGCGTGATGTCCTCGGGCGTCCTCGACACGAACTTCGACGCCTCCGGAGCCCCCATCAAGAAGGGGATCGTCCTCGTCCAGGAGGCCTTCAGGTCCAACTTCATGGGCGAGTACGGCTATACCTTCATCGCCGTCTGCCTGCTCTTCTTCGCCTTCTCCACGATCATCGGCTGGTACTACTTCGGGGAGACGAACATCCGCTTCCTCTTCGGCTCCAAGGGCCTGCTGCCCTACCAACTGATCGTCGTGCTGTGCATCCTGATCGGCAGTGCCCTCAAGATCGAACTGGTCTGGGAGCTGACGGACTTCTTCAACGGCATCATGGTGATCCCGAACCTCATCGCCCTGCTGCTCCTGAGCGGCAAGGTCGCTCAGCTTCTGAAGGAGTACAACGAGGGGATACCGTACGACAAGGAACGTCTGATGAAGTAGCCTCGGAGCACGCCGCCCATTCCCGCGGAGCGGCATGTTCGTCCGGCGCCGCCCCTCCCCGTTCGGAGGGCGGCGCTTTTTGTTGCGCTACCGGGCAGGTTTGGAAGTATAATTAGGGGAAGCCCTCTCGAGAACCGGCACGACATGGAGACGTGCCCGTTTTTGGGTGGTTTTCTCCAAAAGTTCGAGTGCAGGAGGTCTTTACTTTCATGAAAAGGAATATGCGCTCTTTGCGTGGGCTGCTCGTTATCTTCCTCGCCGGGGCGGCGCTGTGGGGCTCCGACGCGCACGGGGCGCTTCCCGACCCCATTCACCCCTACCCGAAATCGGACTACCAGTACCAGCTCCGGGACGTCAGCGGGCCCCGGGACGGGCATACGATCGCGGGGGCCCAATGGTTCGCGACGAGCTTCGAGAACTGGTTCTGGCGTATTTTCCACGAGGACGACACCCACCCCCGCTATCGGCGGACGCGGGGCGGCGAGGCGCCCGTCGTGCCGATGGTGACCTCGGCGGACCTTCTCTACGACTTCGAGCACGTCTACATCGACGAACCGCAGCCCTACCCGGTGACGCCCCTCTACGACAGCTACATGGACCCCATAGAGTCCCTGTTCCTGGTGATCCCGGAGGGGCGCGGCGAGCTGAGGGTCCGTTTCGCCAACCACTGGGCACGCCATTTCCCCTATTGGTGGAACACGCCCGCCTCCCCCGACGTCGCCTCGAGAGACATCATGGAGGACGTCCTCGTCTCCGTGCCGGAGTACGACGTGCAGGCCCACCCGGACGTCCCCCAGCGCGTCGCCCAGGGCGCATCCATGGAGCGGACGTTCCGTTTCCTCGCGGCACATCCCGACGAGCACGGCAGCTCGCTGGGGCACGCCACCTTCCGCCAGTCCGCCAGCCTGGACCTGGGCTACAAGGGATACCGGGAGTCGATCAAGATCCCGCTGGTCGTCGCCAACGTCTTCGACGGCCCGGCCTCCGAGCCCGGACACGAGCTCTACTTCGACATGACCGTGAAGGAGACGAGCGGCGATCTTCCGGGGGGCTACGTGAGCGGCGACGTGGTCGGGGACGTCGTGACCCGCACCAAGTTCCGGTGGGGCGTGAACGAGAACAAGACCCGCGACCTCGGGACCTTCTTCATCATGGCCCCCTACGGAGGGCGGATGCCCTCCTATACCCTGCTGTCCCGCATCACGAACCGGACCGGGACGCGCTACCGCGTCCAGCGGTACGACACGCTGGACGTTCCCGCCTCCGACGACCTCATCGGGGGCCGAGGACCGCGGGACCTGAAGCCCCTTCACTGGGCCTACGATCTGACTCCGGACCTCTACGGCAGCTTGCCCCCGCATTTCCAGCTGGACCCCCAGAGCCAGGTCGCCCCGGGGCTCGTGACCTTCTACGAGAACAGGATCGATACGACCTACGGCTCCAGCGAGTCGTTCCGCCTCTATCCGTTCCCCAGCCCCGAGAAGCCGCACGATCTGCGCCTTTTCTATCGCCGGGTCGGGGGGATGACGCGTCTCGGCCGGGTCTACTCGCCCTCCCTGTCGGGGAGCCGCTATCGCTGGCGCCTCACCGCCTTCGGCATGACCTTCGCCGACGTGGTTAAGAACGAGACGAACACCGAGCGTGAGCTGACCCTCCTCATGGGCAAGCCGCCCGTCATGTCCCGTTCCGGATACGCCTTTGACGGCGTCGCGGACAAATACATCAAGGCCGACGCCCTGAACGCCTTCGAGATCGATTCCCTGGTCCCGGCGGGGCTCGTCTCGATGGATACGGAGGTCCTCTCCCGGGACGCCTCGGGCGACGTCGTCTCCCGCGACGTTCCCGCCCAGATCGCCCTGTTGCCCGTTCAGATCCGTCTCTGCATCCCCAGGCAGGAACAGCTGCTCGTGGGGCGCTGGGATGAGCTGGACCGCGCGGACGAGGGGCAGCTGCTGGACCGCTTCGCCCAATTCGGGACGATCTGGGTGCGGTCCTCGGCGACGAACGAGTTCGACATGAACCTTCTCTCCGCGCTGGGGAACCGCGGGGTCGCGCCCAGGGACTGCGTGCGGGCCTTCATCCACGACGACCGCCTGTACCTGGACTTCATCGTGCTCCTGGCCGACGCCAAGAGCCCCAAGGCCAAGTACACGGCCTTCTGCGAGGTGGTCAAGGACGACGGGGTCCCCTACATCCTTCTGGGCGACGGGGCCGCGGACGGGAAATGGAACCTGAGCTTTTACGTCGCCGCGACCGGGCCGAACCCCCAGCCGGGCTACCCCGAATCCTCCGACAGGCGTCCGGGGAAGAAGGAGGAGGGCGGCGGAGGGTGCAACGCCTGGGGGATCGCCCTTCCGGCGATCGCCGGGCTGGCCCTGGCTTCGATCCTTCGGCGGAGGCGCTAGACTCGAAAGGACGGTGACGTGATGAGCCTTTGGGACAAATGGGAGCGGGAGAAGCTCCGCAAAAAAGGATTCCGCGTACAGGAGCCCAAGGACGTCGAGATTCACGAATCCTACACGAAACCCGATATCCGCAAACAGGTCTCGATCGTTCTGGCCACGCTTATCGGCTGCCTTCTTCTGGTGCTGATGGTGATGCTCGTCGAGACGCTGTACACGGGCAAGGGCTGGTCCGATACCTATATCGTCCGTCTCTTCGCGACGATGCAGAGGACGCGGGAACGCCTCGCCGTGCAGAACCCATAACCCATGGAAAGAGGGAGGCCGGAGCTCGAGCTCCGGCCTCCCTCTTTCCATGGGTTGTGCCAAACAACGGACCGCTACTTTTTGTCCGGCAGGCCCTTGGCCTTCCTCTCCGCCGTGTCCATGTAGTTCTTCACATAGAGGTCGAGCGTCGTCACCTTCGGATCATAGAAGGTCGGCGTCCAGCCCTTGAGCTCCTTCAGCTGATCGGGCGTCTTGTCGTCGGCGTAGCGCATGTGCCAATGCCGGGTCGTGCCCTGACCATGAGGGTGCGTGGCCACGACGGTCTTGTAGCCGGCAACCATCCCCTCGATCCAAATCCACCAGCCATCGTCAAGCCCGTCGATCCGGTAGGGCGAGTTTGCGACGACCGTGCCGTCCGCCTTCTTGAACTGTACGCTAATCCCGTCGGTGACGGAGACGCGATCGAAAGGCGTCTCGAACAGCTTGTGGTAGTAGTTCTTCACGTCCTCGGCAGTGTAGTTCTTGCCCAGCTTCTTCGCCTCCTGAGCGATCTTCTCATAGGCGGGAAGCATCTTGTCGCTCCTGTGGAGCTCATAGGCCGAGATCCAATCGCCCTTCCAGGGGCCCATCGGCGGCGGGAGCATCGTGGCCAGGAGCTTGGCCTCCCCCAGCTGGTCCTTGGCGACATCGGCCACCTTGGTGTCGGGCGCGCAAAGCGTCGGCCACCACAAGGCGAGATCCGGGTCGTCCATCAGCGCCTCCAGGCTCCTGTTGCCGTAACGCATATGCCAGTGCTTGAGGCTGTCGGGACGATCCTGGTGCACAGGGGACAGGGCAAGATACTTGCAGGACTTACTGGGATCGAAATCGCCGTCCGCATGCATGGCCTTGTTCGTCGCACCGCTTACGGCCGGCGCCTCGAACAGGTGCCACTCGACCTCCATGGTCTGCCCCGCCATCTCAATCTTCCGCTTCTGGGTTCCCTTGGACACATAGGTCAGCGTTCCCTTGGCGGCTCCCTTGGAGTCCATGAAGGTGACCGTGTCGCCGCTGACCTTGAGGCTGTCGAAGTCGGTGTGGTACATCTCCTCGAAAAAGCCCTCGACGCCCTTTGCGGTATACCCGGGCGCGTGCTTCGCGACCTCCGCGTATACGGGCTTCATGGCATCCTCATCCACGAAGTCGTCGAAGCTCTTCCACGTCCCGTTCCACTTCTCGAGAGCCTTGCCCTGAGGCTGGGGGCCCGGCTGCTGAGGACCCGGCTGCTGAGGACCCGGCGCAGGCTTCTTGTTGTCGGAACCGCCTCCGCACCCGCCCAAAGCCATGAGGGCAAAGATCAATGCGAACAAAACCGTACCGATACGCCATCTCCTGTTCTTCACGCTTACCACTCCTTTAGTTTGCAGTGTGAAACTTAAAGAAATATAGCCTCTCCCGGCCGTCCTGTCAAGAACACAGGTTTTCAGGCAATGCACAAAGGCTCTCCCAATCAAATGTTTGTGGGTTAAAATTTGAACAGCGGTCTTTGTCCTTTGGGACCCCGGCGCGACGGCAGGCGAAAAACATCCTCCCCTGGAAGGAGGAGCCCGTTTCACTCCCCTCCTCCCTAACGCAAAGGGCAACAAAACAGCGGACCTCCTCCGCAGAGAGAGGTCCGCCTCGGGAAGAAAGCACGGAGGCCCGTCAGATTTTGAAAAATTCGACGTCCTCCTTCATCTTGTTCGTCATCTTCTCCAGCTCCGACAGGGAGGCCGAGGCATCCTGGGTGGAGGAACTCATCTCCTCCGCGGAGGCGGAGATGTTCTCGGCACTGGAGGCGATGGTCTGGGAGAGGGAGGAGACCTCGCCCACCTTGTCCTGCAGCGCACTCTCCTCGTTCCGCACTTTGCGGGAGAGCTCCTGGGCCGACCTTACCTTGGGAATGATCTCGTCCACGGCCCCGACGATGTTTTCGAAGGAACGGATGGTCTGGCGTACCGCCTCCCCTTGAGTCACGATCTCCTGATTGACCTTCTCGGTCGAATCGATCATGACCTGGGAGTCCTTCATGATCTGTTCGATGACCTTGTTGATCTCGTGGGAGGAGTCCCGGCTCTTCTCGGCCAGCTTGCGCACCTCCTCCGCGACGACGGCGAATCCTCGCCCCGACTCGCCGGCCCGTGCCGCCTCGATGGCCGCGTTGAGCGCCAGAAGATTGGTCTGCTCCGCCAAATCGTTGATCATCCCGGTGATCTCGTCGATCCTCCGGGTGCTCTCCCCGACGGACTGGACCTTCTCCAGCACATCGCCGAACATGGAGCCCAGGCGTTCGAACGACCCGCTCATGTTCCCCATCTCGCGATGGCTCTCCCTGGCCATGTCCTCGATTGCCTGGGTCGACGCACCGACCTCTCCGATCATGCCGTCCATCGAGCCGATGTCCTCGTCGCAGGCCGCCAGGGATTCATGAATGCCGGTAAGCCGCTCGTTCTGGTCCGAGGAGCTCTGGGCTATGTCCGTGATGGACATGGCCACATGCTCGGCCGCCCGGGCGATCTCCTGGGCAAAGGCCGCCAGCCTCTTGGCGCTCTCGTCCACGGCGATGGTGTTCTCCTGCGTGTCGCTGAGGATCCGGAGCAGACGCTCCCTCATGCTCAGGAGAGCCCGACCGGTATCGCCCAGCTCGTCCGCCCGCATCCCGATCGTGTCGTCGTCCCGTTTTCTCAGATCACCCGACGCGATGAACTCCGCAAAGCGGCTGTAGCGCCCGGCCACCTTCGCGATATTGCGGGCAAACAGCACGATGATCAGGGCAACGACGGCCAGGGAAACGCCCCCCGTCAGGGCCGACATCCAGAGCAGGTACTCGAGCGACGCGAATACGAACATGCCCCGCTCGGTCACCCAGATGCAAAACTTCCATCCCGTATCCGGAGCGGTGGAGTAGAAAAGGACGCTGTCCCCCTCCTCGTTCGTAAAGGCCGCCTCGCCGGCAGGGCGGGAGAGGAGTTCGTCCACGGCCTTCTTCAGCGACGGATTGGCCCCGTCGCGGATATCCTTCCCGGAACGGGAGGCGTCGAGTCCGCCCAGTACCGTCCCGTCGGGCTCGAGCAGGATCGCCCTGCCCCCGAACCCGAGCTTCATGGAGCCGATCTCGTCCCTCAGGCTGGTGGTGTCGATGTCCACCGTCACGACGCCCAACAGGGCGCCCGAGGCACGGTACATGGGGTAGCAGAACGTCACCATGGGAACGTTGGTGGCGGGGTCCACGTAAAACTTCGTCCAGCCCCCCTCCTTGCCCGCTCTGCCCACGACGTACCACTCCGAGGTCCAGATGTCGAAGTCGTTGGTCGTGTACGTGTCGTCCGGCTTGACGACCCCGCCCTCCCTGAAGGCGTAGGGAGCAAACTTCTTCAGGCCGGGAAAGGCGTCCGGCTCGAACCAGATCCCCATGCCGAACGTCTCCTCGTAGAGCGAGATGGTCTTGACCAGCAAGGCGTCGTAATCCTCCCGGGACAGCTTGCCGAACTGCGCTTCGACCGTCCGGGCCAGGCTCTGGGCCAGGGCCCTCTGGCGGGAGAAGAAGGAGTTTACGTACTCCAGGCCATACTTCACCTCCACGCGTATCTGGGCGGCGACCTCGCGGCGGATGATGCCCTGGGCGTTGAGATAGCCGGACAGGGAGATCGCAAAGGCCATCAGGGCCACTACGGGTACGAAGACAAGGCACATGGACACCGCAAGGCTGCGCCGGCGGACCGTTTTTCCGCCCTCTGCGGGGTCCTTCGCACCTGGAAATGCCTGTATCCCTTTCCGGGTTCCGCTTTCGTTGTCTTCCTTCCGCGACATTTCAACAACCGCCTCCTTGTCGATATTCCCCTTAAGACGCGAGGCGCACGTTCTTCTCCTGCCGAGGGAACCGCACCTCCCACAACCCCGCCCAAATGGCGGCACCGATGCTCGAGCTGTCGAGAAAATGACGTCAACACCTCAAATTGTAGCGCATCCCCCCCCAAAAGGGAACTCGCCCATCCCCACCGAAAAAGCGGCGGGAGACAAGCTCCCGAAACGGTCGCCTGTCCCCCGCGTCAATCGAATGATCCGGACTGCCCCTACTTTTTCAGCGTCTTGGCCTTGAACTGCTGAGCCGGCTTGTAATCCGGGTTGATCTCGAGGGCCTTTTCGATCCAGCGCAGGGCGTCCTCCTTCTTCTTCAGCTTGTGGGCCGACACCCCGGCCCAGTAGGCGGAGAGGTAATTGACCGTACCGTAGGCGTCCGCCGCCTTGGAGAACTCCTGATAGGCGTCCTTGTAGCGGCCGTTCCTGAATTTGTTGTAGGCGTTGCGCTGCATGATCCCCAGCAGGTTCTTGTCCCCGGCGGAGAGCGCGTAGGTCTGGATGACCTTGGCGTCCGTGGAGCCGTTGGGGTCGAATCCCGGGATCTTCTGAGCCTCTGCCGTTGCTGGAGCCGTTGCCGGAGCCGGATCCGAGGCCGGCTTCTCCGCCGCGGGTTCGGAGGCCTTCGGCTCCGCCTTGGGATCCGGAAGGGGGCCCTCCGCCGTCGGAGCGGCTCCTCCCTGCCCTCCCTCGCCAAAGATCTGCTCGAAGGTCCCGCTGGACGCGGAGGGGCGGGAATCGGCATACTTGACGGACTTCAGCGTTTTCGCGCTGATCGGCTCCACCTTGTCCCCGCGTCGGACCAGGGCCGTCCTGCTGCCCTTCACGAACACGCAGTTGCTGTAGGCGGGGGCGGCCTCACGCACCTTGAGCGCGGCCAGGGCGAGGCGCTCGCGGCCGATGACCTCGCCGTTCATGCCTAGGATCGACTTGCCGTCGGCATAGACCAGGTACAGGGCGCCCTCCTTGGCCCCCATGGAGGAACCGATGTCGATCGTCGCCTCCTTGTCGCGCACCGCCACGACGTACGAGCTCTCGCCGCCCACAATGCTCCGGATGCGCGCCGCGAGCCGGGTCACCGAGTCCCCGATCGCACGGCTCTCGAGCCCGTCGAAGGTTCCCTCCGCCAGAACGGCCCCGCCCAGGTACAGCCCGGACATCTCGTTTGACGAGAACCCCGTCTCGGAGAGCGCCAGCTTGACCTCGGCCGTCGAGGTGTCCACGAGGCGGACGTCGATGGTCGCGCGAGCCTCCTCCGAGCCCGTCGCGATGCCGATCTCGCCGAAGAGGGGGATCGCCCCTCCCGACGCCTTCTTGCTCAGTTCCGTAACGGCACCCAGCAGGATGTACTGGACCCCAGCCACCCGGCCCAGCTCGGCCGCGGTGCTGGTGTCCACGAGCCCGGACTGCCCCAGCCGGATCTCCCTGCCCACCTTGTCCAGCTGCTCCCGCTCGATCACCGAGATCGACTTCGAGCTCGCCAGCGCTCGGGTCATCAAGTCCATCACGGCGTTGGCCTGCTGCTGCGACACCCCGGACGCCTTGCTCTCGAACTGAAAGACGCCGATCCGCACCCTGCCCTCCTGCGCCCAGGCCGGCAGGGCCAACAGGGCCAGAACCGCCAACGACGCCAACCAAACCCTTATCCGCATCCTCATGATTCCCCACACACCTCCGCTTTCCCGGGGACACGCCGCCCCCGCCCCTCCACGGCACCGCCGCGCGAACGCAACAACCTGATCCTCTTCGACCTTCAATCGAGGCTCAGGCCCCTCATGCCCTCCACATGCTTCACCACGGCCTTCCGGGTGGCCGCAGCCAGGATTCCGTTGACCTTGCCCGCGCCGAAGCCGCCGTACCTGGTGACGAGCCCGCCGATCGTCTGGTTGGAGGCCCCGCGCTCCGCGGCCGCGTAGACCACCTCCCCCGTCTGATTGTCGATGACGCGGATGTCGAGCGTCACATAGGCCGTGTTGGAGACGCCCCCCGCCCCTCCGATGCCCGGAATGGGAACGGCCCCGCCGGCCGCCTTGTAATGGTACTCCGTGACGGCCCCCGTCATGGAGTACCGCGCCCCCTTGATCTTGCCCAACTGCGGCGCCGTCGACTCGTCCATCAGCCCCGACTGACTCAGACGAATCTCGTCCGCCACGTAGTTCAGCTTCTCGCGCTCCACCAGGGTGAAGAGCCCCGCCTCGTAGAGCTCGGTGGTCATCATCTCCGTGATGGCGGAGGCCGGCACGCTGCCCCCGGCCTTGTTCTCGAACTCCCGAACCGCCAGGCGCGGCTTCGCTTCGGCGAAGCCCGCGCAGACGAGGAGCAGCGCCAGCCCCCACGACAGCAAACGCACCGTCCGCCTCATCTCTCTCCCCCTTTTCATCCGGAGGACGCCCCTATTCGGTCATCCTCTTGACGGCCAGTGCCGCGGCGGCCTCCAGCGACTTCTGCTGAGCCTCCGAGGGCGTGTAGCCCACCTGTTTGCCCGCAACGGTGTCGGCGTAGATCTGGCTTCCGTTGGAGGCCGTCACCATGACGGCCACGGAGGACGTTCCCGTATAGAGCTGAAATTCGTTCAGGACGGGACGCCCCGCCTCCACCTGCGCGGTGACCATGGTGCTGAACCCGTACTGTCTGCCGAGCTTCATGATGGCGTCGACGTTGCCGTCGAGGGCCAGGGCCGCGGCCTTGCTGCGGCGGATGGCCTCCAGCTTCTTGGGATCCACGACCTTGTACCCCTTGGCGATCAGCTGACGCGTAAATATCGAGGCGGCCTGGGCCGCCTCCTGCGCGGAGGCGCTCTTCACCAACACCGCGATCGACCCCTTCGGCAGAGCCGCATGGGCGCACGCCGAACCCAGACAGAGGACCAGTCCCAAAACCAGGGCCGCGCCCGACCCCCAAAATCTCAAAGCCTTCATCGTCTCCTCCTCGAAATCTCCGGCCAAAACCCTGCCTCGGGCCGCCTCGTCATCTCAGGCGCAGGCGCTGCATCTCGCCCGCCAGATACGACTCCCCGCTCCGGCCGAGCAGGCGGGAGAGCGCCGTCTCCACCTCGATAAAATAAAGCCCTCCCTCGATCCTCTCGGAGAGGACCCTCACCGGGGGGACGTGGCCCGCAAGCCACAACGCCCGTTCCCGCAGCGCGGGGTCGTCCAGGATGCGCCGACGCAGCAACAGCAGGCCGCGCCGCGCATCCGTCAGGGCCGCACGGCGGGCCAAAAGCCTTCCCTGGCCCGTATTGTGAACGATACGGCCCACGCCGCACACGACCGCGCGGTTCTCCTGCCAATCGGCCTGGAGGCTCTCCTCCGTCATCTCGAACAGGTCGGCCGTCGGCACGGGCTCGGCGAGCGGAACGGCCGGGGCGGGAAGGACGAGACAGAAGAGCAGGACAAAGGACGAGAGCCCCCAAAAGTACGCATTCCTCGCACCTCTCATGGGGCGGAGGCCTCCGTTCCACGACCCTCCACGAGGGCTCCGGACACGCCGTCGATCTCATAACCTCCGTCCGAAAGGATACCGGCCAGATCCTCCGCCGTCTTGTCCGAGACGACGTCCAGCTCCAGCTCGCCCTTACGGAACTGCCTCTGATAGACCCCGGTCACCCCCTCGAGCCCCGAAAGGGACTCCTTGAGCGCCTTGGCCTCCTTGAACGTCACGCCGGCCAGCTTGAGCTTGATCGTCCGCCCGGGGATCCCCCCCGCCGTCCCCGAGACCAGCGCGTAGGCGATCTTGTTCACCAGGCTCTTTCCCGCACGGCTCGCGCCCGGTTTCAAGCCCTTGACCGCACCGTCCTCGACGGAGGTCCCCTTCTGCTTCTCCTCATAGGTGTCGGACCCCAGCTGATAGGCGGACGAAGCCAGCACCGCCCTCAGCTGGACGGTGCTGCGCACTCCATAGATGCGGACGCCGCTGATCTTCTGATCCGCATAGGCGCTGGCGTAGGCCTTGCCGTAGATCAGCACGTCCGCCTGGAAGTCCCGAGCGATCTCCCTCAGCCTCTCGGGATTTTCCTCGCTGCGGGCCGCGGCCAGATCGATGTCCTTGAGCGTCCCGGCCTGGGTGGGATCGACCAGCAGGTACCCCGCCTTCTCGAACACCCTCAGGACCTCGCTCTCGGCCGTGGAGAGAAAGGAGGGCTTGTCGCCGATACGCTCGTCGAGGAGGACCATGATCCTGGGGTTCCCCAGCGCGTCGATGACGACCGGCCCCAGAACACCGTCCAGCGCCGCCTCCGCCACATCGCACCGGACGGAAAGGTGGAGCACCCCATCCTCGTCCTCCCACTCCTTCAGGATCTCCATCCCCTTGACGATCCCCTGGGACTGGGAGAAGACCTTGTCCTTCACCACCTCGAAGTTCTTCATCTCCGTGATGCCGGAGACGTAGGCGCCAAGGGCCTTCTCCAGCGCCTCGCGCATGGCGGAGCGTTTGGCGTCCTCACGGGCCTTGTTCCTGGCGCCGTCGACGATCGGGGCGTAACCCTCGACCTCGACGGTGATGAGCTTGCCGACGGGCTTGGAGCCCGTCTTCTTCTCCGCCCAGGCCGAGCCCGCCCCCATTCCCGGCAGCACCGCAAGGCACAGGGCCAGAAGCGCCGCCAGTCCGAGGGCCCCTCGCCTCGGGAGGGGCCTTGCCGCACGAAAATCCGATCCTCTGAGCATCGGACGGCGCCTACTTGGAGACCACGATCACTTTGCAGTCCTTGCGAAAGTCGTAGGAACTGCCCCGGATCTTCGCGGCCACGGCGTTGCTGACGACGATATCCACGTTGCCGTTCCTGAGCTTCAGGGCCTTGGCGACGATCGGATTGCCCGCAACGTGAATTTCGCCCTTCGCGTAGTTGATGTTGTTGTAGTAGGCGCAAAGCCCGGACTGGAGGTAGCGGTCCTGGTCGACGAACTCCATGCCGTAGACGGGCTTGCCCTTCTCGTCCAGCACACGGAAGCTCATCGAGGGCACCAGGGGAAGGTGGCGGACGTCCAGGATGAGCCCCGTGTAGCGGCCGGAGGATTTCTTGGGCTTGGGCTCCTTGTACTCCCTGTCGACCGGTATCCTGGGCGCAACGACGGCCCGGACCGGGGGCAGCTTGATCCTGCCGGTGACCGTGTAGGTCTCGCCGTCCCACTCCCCGCTCATGACCTCCACGTTCTTGACGACGCCGCTGATCTCGGAACGCACGCGGTCCTCCGCCATGAAGTCGTTCATCGTGGTGCTCGAGTCGATCTGGACCCCCTTCAGGAACTCCAGCAGATTGCGCTGGAGATCCAGGGTCGCCCCCCTGCGGGCCAGGGCCTTGGCCTGTCCGCCCTTCGTCCCCGTGGGGGCCACCGCCGTGCCGATGGCCTCGATGTAGTTCTCCGTCCAGTTCATCAAGCCGTTTTCCCGCTTGACCACGACCGCCCCGGGGCCGTCGACGTCCGGCAGGACGTTCCCCTGCGCCTGCGCAACGACGGGGGCCTTATCCATCAGGGCGATCTCCTTGACCTGAAGGGCGGCCTCCTTCTCGGTCAGGGCGGCCTCCTTCTTCTTCAGCTCGGCCTCGCGCCCCGCAAGTTCCGCCTCCCGTTTCGCGGCCAGTTCGGCCTCCTTCTTCTTGACCTCGGCCTCGCGCCCCGCGAGGTCCGCCTCGCGCTTCTCCGCCAGCTCGGCCTCTTTCTTCAGCGCGGTCTTGCGGGCCGCAAGCTCCGTGGACGACTCCCTATCCTGTCTCGCCAGCTCCGCCTCGCGCTCCGCAAGGGCCAGCTCGCGTTTCGCCAGCGCAGCCTCGCGCTCCGCAAGCTCCGCGGACGAGGCGGACGAAGCCTTGTCCTGCTTCAGCAGATCCGCCTCGCGCTCCGCAAGGGCCGCCTCACGTCCGGCCAGATCGGCCTCACGCTCCGCCAGCTTCGCCGCCTCGGGAACGACCTTGCCCTGTTCCGCCAGATCCGCCTCGCGCTCCGCAAGGGCCGCCTCGCGCGCCGCCAGATCGGCCTCACGCTCCGCCAGCTTCGCCGCAGCCCCGCTCCCCTCCTCCGACCCGGATTCGGCCGCCTCGCCGTCCAGGGAAGCCCCCCGAACCGCCGCCTCCGAATCCACAGGCGCCTCCGCCCTCCGAAGCTCCGGAAAATCCGAGGCGCTCAACAACGCCGTGGAAAGCACGACCACCTTCAGAAACATCAACATCATGACTCCGATCCCCTCCCGACTCCCATGGTTTGCGATGCACGTCAGACCTCAGAAAAGTTCCGAAATATCCACTCACCTTCACCGAATTGTATACGATGAAGCCGGTTCGAACAAATGCGTCTGGTCCTTCGGGACGGTCGGAACGGGGTGGTTTTCGGGGTGGTTTTTCGGCCGACGGGGACAGGAGCCCCGCCGGCCGTGAAACGAGGCGGACGTCAGATCAGCCCCGCAAAGGAGGAAACATACGGAGCCACGCTGTCGTACCAGTCCCGAAACTGTCGGGCCCAGACCAGCTGCGTCACCGTGAAGAAGTCGTCCGTCGGGCCTCCCAGGGTGTCGTGCAGAAGGGCCCTTTCATAGATATCGGCGGGGAAAACGTAGATCAGCTCCCCCTCATGGCGCAGAGTCGCCGCTTTGGGTTTGCAGCCCAGCGCCATCCGTCCCTTTTCGTCGTCGAAGAAGGTGACGGCGTAGGAGACATCGCCTATGGTCCCATCCTGAAAGACGAGCCGGTGTTTGCGCACGCAGCCCCGATCCAGCAGCTCCTTGTCGCTGTCCAGGGAGGTCCTCGACTCGATCGCCTTGGCGGCCTCGAAATGGCGGATGAAGGCCACCAGCTTGCGCCCCATTCCCATGAGGCGCGGATCGCGAAGGCCGAAGGAAACGCCGCCGGCTCCCGACCGACGGGGGACGTTCTGTGCCGGATCCCCCTCGCCCCGCCAGAACAGGTCGACCATCTCGGAGCCGTCCGCCTCGCAGAAGGAGAAGCCCAGCAGCATCGCCGCAGCCGCGATGCGAAGCGGGCTGTGCCATCGGGCCGGGTTCGCGTGCGCCAGCCGCCGGACCGCCCCCGTCCTCAGGAGGTCCTCCACCGAGCGTGCGTTGTCCTTGATCTCGAGCGGAGCCGACAGGGCTCCCCGCTCCTCGGGAGACACCGGAAAAAAGGGACGGAACTCGCCCTTTTTCTTGTCCTCCCCCGTGAGGTCCGCGACCCAGAGTGCGGACCGCTTGTCCTCCGAAAGCAGGTTCAGCTCCCCCCGGTCCGTCACGACCTCGGGGACGTGAAGCACCCTCTCCAGGTCCACAGCAAACTTCCACAGCTTGGGACGAAACGCCGTGTACACGGCATACTCCGACAGGATGCGCTGAAGCGCGGGCAGGAACTCCCCTATCTCGTAGACGGAGCTCTCCCCCCGCTTTCGTCCCTTGACGGACAGCTTCCGATCCCGCTTCTCCAGCCAGGAAAGGTGGATCAGCTTTCTCGCGTTCTTGTTCTTGTTGAGGACCACCAGACGGGGAGAGAGCCCCTTCGTCCAAATCTGCAGCGCGATGTTTTCATCAATGTCGCAGCTGCTGACAATTTCTCCCTTGTCGTCCATAAGCACCATCCCCTTATGACCTCATCCCGTCCCTGGGGAAGCCGTCGAGATTGAAACGCCCCGCGTTTTTTTCAAGTGTAGCATACCCCCCGAAGGAAAAAGAAAATCTTTTTAACAAAGCGCAAACACGACAAAAAGGGTCTTGACAAATCAGGCAGGATGGAATAAATTAGACTTAGTTTAATTCTAATAACGATGGCGGAGATCGAGATGACGAAATACGGCAGCGGAATCCTGGAGATCGTGAGCAGAGCGGGCGAGCACATGACCGCCGAGCAGGTCTTTATGGAGATGAAAAGGCAATACCCCTCGATCGTCATGGCAACGGTCTACAACAACCTGAACTCTCTTTGTGCGGCGGGGCTGATCCGCCGGATGAACATCGAAGGCCAGCCCGACCGCTACGACCGCACCGTGAGGCACGATCATCTGATCTGCCGATGCTGCGGGGAGCTCAGGGACATTTTTATCGCGGACCTCACGGATCGCCTGAAGCGGGAGACCGGCTTCGACATCGATTCCTACGATTTGAAGCTCTCCTACGTCTGCAGGGCCTGCCGCGAAAAAGCCGGCGCATCCGTCGCCAGCTCTTTCGAGTCGTAAGCAAAAGAAAAATCATAACGCGATGGACGCCCTCTGTCTCGTGATCGCCGGGGTCGTTCGGGAAAGGAGTGTATCCGTCAGCTTCAGGAGGAGATCGCGCAGCGGAAAAAGGGACGGCCGGGCCGAAACATCGGGGCCCTGAATCAAAACGACTTAAATTATAAGGAGATGTTTGAAATGGAAAAAAAGATGAACATACTGCTCTCGGACCTCGTGTTCTTTTACCACAAGCTGCAAAGTTACCATTGGTACATCGCGGGGCGCACCTTTTTTCAGACCCACGCCAAGCTTGAGGAGTACTACGACCAGATCAGGGATCAGATCGACGAGGTTGCCGAGACCATGCTGATGGTCGGCTATCGCCCGGTCTCGACCATGGCCGGCTTTGCGGAGAATGCAAAAATCAAGGACGCTCCCGGCAACTACGAGAACGACGAGAAAGTGGTTTTCGCCTCCGTCTTGGCCGATTTCAAATACCTGCTGGACAGCGTCAAAGCCATCAAGTCGGAGGCCGACGACTCCAACGACTACCTCGTCTCCGCCAAGATGGACGAAGCCATCGAAAGCTACAGCAAGGCAATCTGGATGCTCTCGCAGGCTGCGATGTAAGCCAGCCGAAAAACCGCGGCCTTCGGGTGCAGAGAATTTTGAGGAAATCCCCTGCGCCCGGAGGCTGTGGCCCCGGGACTCCACGGACTCGCCAGGAGGGCGCGGCATCTTCGAAGGTGCCGCGCCCTTTGTGTTGCCACGCTGAACAGCCATCGGTTACGGTGCCCTGTTACCGCCAAGATGGTTGGGGGCGACAGGTTCGCCCTTATCTGTTTCCCACTCCGTACAAGCTTTGAAGCCCCGAAACACGGGCCTTCGCGCTGGAGAGGAGTTTCCGTACGGAAAACCTGGACAACCGGCAGGGCAGCCATGAAGGGCATACGCCGCTCCGGGGGCCGGAATCGGAAACGCAAGAAGTCGGTTCCCTAACGAGGACACGCAGTTCGGGGGCTCCAAAAACAACCTTCAGTCTACACTACAGCTGCTCGTTCAGCTCCGGGAACAGGGATTTGATGTGCGTTTCTACCTTCTCGTAGACCCTTATCGCCTCGGGGATGTTTTCCCGAAGCAGGGCCTCGTCCATCTCTATCCCATAGCCGTGGGTGAGACGGTGACGGAAGCGCCTCATGCCGTTCAGTGTAGGCTCGATATCCGGCGGAAGCAAGCCCTTCTCCTCTCCTGCATCGACGAGACGTTTGTGCCAGGATTCGTCCTTAGGGATCTTCTCCTTGTACACGCCCTCGATGAAAAGCCGCAGGATGTTCTCGACGCTCATGTAAAGATCGCCAAGAAGCATCCCCGCTCCGGCACGTACCATCAGGCTCCAGGGGGTGTCTCGAAGTGCCGCTTGGAGTTCAGAAATGGTTCGACGGCTTTTCTCAAACACGATGCAGAGCGATTTTCTGTGGTTCTCGGTCAGCATAGATCTCCGCCCCTTCGTCAAGGATAATCGGAACAAGAAAACCGTTGTCTTCCACGCGTATCACGTCAACGGGCTTCCCCCCAAGCTCATCAGCCCACAGAAGGCGATCCCAGAAGGCATGATAATCCTTCGAGGACAAACCCTCCACGGCAAGGTCAATGTCCTTGGCCTCGCCTTCCGGTCCTGTCAGGCAGGAGCCAAAAAGCCATACGCGAGCAGCACCGTATTCCTCGGCAACGGAACGGATGAAGGTTAGGCTTGTATCGCTCAGCATCGTGTTCACCTCCTGATGTCCTTCTCCGATGAATGCTATAATACCCTAAAATAAGGCGTTCAGGATCACGGGATAAACTACCGGGAGCCAAGCAAGCATAAATACTTCAACTATTACGACAGAGCGAGGGGAAAGCCCGTGACTTTATTCGCGGGATGAAAGTCGCAACGCCGCCAACGAGCGGCGTTCGCCTTTGTTTTTGATTTTTGTCAATTATCTACGCTCATGTTAAACTTCTTTTATGTCATCACAACGATGGACGCAATCTAAAACGTGTGTTTTTAATATTGGCTACCACCTCATCTGGTGTCCTAAATACAGGCGCAGGGTGTTGGTAGGTGACGTGGAAAGCAGACTGAAGGGGCTTCTGTATGAGAAGGCCGAAGAAATCGGCGTATCTATTGAAAGATTGGAGATCATGCCGGATCATGTTCATCTTTTCATCAAAACAAAACCTGTAAACGCACCACACTATGTAGTTCAGCAGTTTAAGGGCTACACTTCGCGTTTTTTGCGTTCAGAATTTCCCCATCTCTTGAAGATGCCTTCCCTTTGGACGCGTTCGTACTATTAATCCGTAGGTCATATCTCTGAAAAAACAGTGCTTAAATACATTGAGGAGCAAAAGAATAAGTGAGAACCTACGTTTTTAAGCTCTATCAGTCAAAGAAGCACAGACGGCTGCACCGAACGATCGACGTTGCCGGGTGCATCTGGAATCACCTCATTGCCCTGCACCGCAGGTATTATCACCGTTATCAGAAGAGCTTAAACATCACGCGCATCCAACTTCACATCACAAAACTCAAGAAAACGAAGCGCTTTGCGTTCTGGAGCACATTGGGCTCTCAGGCTATTCAGGATATTGCCCAGAGGATTGACCGAGCCTACAGATCATTTTTTCGTAACCTGAAACACGGACTTAAGACTGCGCCGCCGAACTTCAGGGCTGTAAAAAAGTATCGCTCCTTCACGTTGAAACAAGCGGGATGGAAACTGCTCCCGAAGAACCGCGTTGTCATCATGGGCAAGGAGTACAAATACTTCAAATCCCGAGAGGTTGCAGGGAAAGTTAAGACTGTCACGGTGAAACGCGACTCTGTCGGCGACCTGTGGCTCTTTTTTGTCGTAGAGGAAGGGGAAGTCCCAATAGAGGTCAGATCGGGTGAAATCGTCGGCCTCGACTTCGGGCTCAAGACCTTCCTCACAACGTCGAAAGGGGAATATATCCAAAGCCATTTGTTCTTCAAGCGCAACGCGAAGCTCCTGAAGGACCTGTCCCGAAAGCTCAGCAGGAAAAAGCCTGGGAGCAACAATCGCAGTAAGGCTCGCCTTGCATTGGCTCGTGCACATCGCAGAACGGCAAACCAGCGCAGGGACTTTCACTTCAAGACGGCGCTGGCACTGGCGCGAGAATATGTCCCTGTCGTCGTCGAAGACTTAAACTTGAAGGCAATGCAGCGACTTTGGGGGCGGAAAATATCCGATCTCGGACATGCCGCCTTTCTGAATATCCTGAGCTGGGAATGCTTTAAGAACGGTTCCCGACTTCTGAAGATCGACAGATTCTATCCATCAAGCAAAACCTGCTCAAAATGCGGATATGCGCTTGCGGAGCTGCCTTTGTCCATGCGAAGCTGGCAATGTCCGATATGCAGTGCTGTCCATGATCGCGACATAAACGCCGCGAAAAATATCCAGAGAGTGGGGGCATCCACTCTTAAGAGAGAAGACGTAAGACCGGCTTCGGCCGGCTGTCTTTGTCGATCTTAGAATCCCACGAATTTATTCGTGGGAGTATGTCAATTTGCGATTTGGCCACGGACACTCGTTGTCGCCTCCTTCATATTTCGTATGCAAAAATCCGTAAGAGCTCTCACTTGCCAAAGCCTTAGGAGTCCTGTAGCATTGCCTCGTCGCGCTATTTCGGAGTTGCGATTCTTGTTATCGGTTATGGAAAGGATGTGTTCTGAAATGAAGATGGTTTTGTTGTCCGTCGCCCTTCTGGCCGTCATGCTTGCGCCGGCGCACGCCGAGTCCAAGAAGCTGCCGACCCTGAGGTCCCTGTCGACCCCCACCTGACCCGCCTGTGTGCAGATGTCCAAGGTCTTGGACGAGATCAACGAAAAGTACGCGGGCAAGCTGGTGGCCGAGAAGGTGGATGTCAATCAGCATCCCGAAGTGGCCCGGGAGCACAACGTGCGCTACGTCCCCACCCTTCTCTTCATCGACGCCGAGGGTAAGGTCCTCAGGCAGGAGGTCGGCTACCGCAGCCTGGATCAGGTGCTGAGCATCTTCAAAGAGGCGGGTGTCACCATCGAATAATGCTTGACGCCATCTTCTCCGCGATGTACTCGAGCGGCCCCCTCCAGTGGGCGGGCGCCTTCCTGTGGGGGGTGGCGAGCGTCATCCTGAGCCCCTGCGGCATCGCCGCCATCCCTCTGGTCGTCGGCTACATCGAGAACACGGACAACCCCAGCCGCTGGGAGGCCTTCAAGATCTCGTGCGCCTTCTGCAGCGGAATCGTGCTGAATCTGATGCTGGTGGGATTCGTCACCTCGAGCTTCGGCCTTCTTCTGGGCGGCAACGAGCGTTTTCTGACCCTCTTCGTTGCCGTCGTCTTCATCCTGATGGGGCTCCACCTGACGGGACTGGTGCACTTCAAGTTCTTCTCGTTCGGGGGAGGCGGCTCCACCGAGCGCCGCGGACTGTGGGGCGCCCTGATCCTGGGCGTCGTCTCGGGGCTCGCCATCGGGCCGTGCAGCATCGCCTACATCACCCCGGTACTGTCGCTGGCCGCGGCTCAGGCCTCGCGGGGCCTCGCCTTCTCCTTCGGCCTGATCGCCGCCTACGCGCTGGGTTACAGCGCGGTGCTCGTGGCGGCCGGAACCTTCGCCCAGCTCGCGTCCGGATGGCTCCAGAGCGAACGGGGGCAGACCACCCTGCGCGTCCTGAACTTCGTCTGCGGCGTGGTGCTGATCGGGGTAGGGATCTACCTGGGACACAGCGTACTTTACGTCTACTTCGCCTGATTCTCGCCATAAAAGCGAAAAGCGAAAGAAGAGGCGTCCCTTCACTTCTCGAAGGCGCGCCTCTTCTTCACGTCCCATGGAGACGCGTCCGCGTTCCGGCCTCCGCAAGGCCCCGTTGAGTAGAATTCGTGAATCTCGACAGATTTCTTTGTTTTTGACCGGCTTCCTATATAATGGGCACATGTCGCCGTTCCCTTCACGGCGGCAAAAACCGATTTTGGAGACGGGCACAGACATGACTTTTCTGGATGCGAACTTTCGGCACGCGGATCTTTTGAAAATGGAGCCGGGGGACCTTCCGGCCCTGGCCGGGGAGGTTCGCGAACGCGTCATAAGGACCGTGAGGGAAAACGGCGGGCACCTGGGGTCCTCCCTCGGGGCCGTGGAGCTGACCATCGCGCTGCTGCGCCGTTTCGACCCCGTCCGCGACCGTATCGTCTTCGACGTGGGACACCAGGTCTACCCCTACAAGCTCCTCACCGACCGGGCGGGCCGTTTCGATTCGCTCCGGCTGAAGGACGGGATCTGCGGTTTTCCCCGACGCTCGGAGAGCCCCTGCGACCACTTCAACACGGGGCACAGCAGCACGTCCATATCCGCGGCGCTGGGCTACGCCAAGGCGCGCGACCTGCTGGGCCAGGACCACCACGTCGTGGCCTTCACCGGGGACGCCGCGCTGATCAACGGTCTGGCCTTCGAGGCGCTGAACCACATCAAGGAGACCCGGACGCGCCTCATCATCGTGCTGAACGACAACAAACACTCCATCAGTCCCCGCGTAGGCGGGTTCGCCACCATGCTGGCGCGCCTCTCGGCCAGCACCTCCTACAACAAGGTCAAATCGGCCATCAAGGAATGCTGCCGTGCCCTGCCCGCCGGCGGCGCCCTTCAGCGGAGCCTCGAGGGCATCCACGCCCAGATCAAGGCGCTGGTGAAGCCCAGCAACATATTCGACGACCTGGACATCAACTACTGGGGGCCCTTCGACGGCCACGACATACCGGCCTGCGAGATGATCTTCGAGCTGGCCAAGGGCTACGACCGCCCCGTCCTTCTGCATTTCAACACGGTCAAGGGCAAGGGCATGCCCGAGGCCGAGGAGAACCCCACGAAGTACCACCAGATGCCGCCGCGCGCCGAGGCCGAACAGCCCAAGGCAAGGACCTGGAGCGAGGCCGCCTCCGCCGTGACGGAGCAGCTGGCTGGGGCCGACCCCCGCATCGTCTGCCTCACCGCCGCGATGGCGACGGGGGTGAAGCTGGAGTCCTTCCGAACCCAGTTCCCCGAGCGATTCTTCGACGTCGGGATCGCCGAGAGCCACATGCTGACCCTGGCGGCAGGCATGGCCGCAGGCGGGATGAGGCCCTGGGTCTTCATCTACTCCACCTTCCTTCAGCGTGCCATGGACCAGCTGACCCACGACATCGCCCTCCAGAACCTTCCGGTGGTGCTGATGGTCGACCGTGCCGGCCTGGTCGGCTCGGACGGCGACACGCATCAGGGGCTGCTGGACGTCTCCTGGTCCCGCGCCATCCCGAACCTGGAGGTCTACGCCCCCGCCGACGAGGCCTCGCTGCGCCAGATGATGAGCCATGCCGCGGGGCGGAACGGCCCGACCCTCATCCGCTACCCGCGGGGGGGGCTGCCCATCCGGAACGACCTCTGCGCCGGACACGAATCGCTGGGGACGGTCCAGATCCGCAACGGTACGGAGTGGGCCCTGTTGGGCCACGGCGTCACCGTCCACATCCTGCTGGAGGTCCGGGAACGGGCCGCGGCCGCGGGGCTTCCCGCCCCCGCGGTGGTCGACATCCGTCGGCTCAAGCCCCTGGATACGGAGGCGATGGACGAGATTCTGGGGCGCTTCCCCCTGATCGCCGTCGCCGAGGAGGCCTACCTCCATGGAGGAGTCGGCGAGGCCGTCGCCGCAAGGATCGCCGAGACCGGAACCCCCACGATGCTGCGTCGTTTCGGGGTGCCCGACGTCTGCGTCCCGCACGCGACCATCCCCGAACAGCGGGAGCTCTACGGCCTGACCGCCGAGAACATCCTGGCGGCCTGCAGGCCCCGGCTCTCCGTTCAGGCCCACACGGCCTGACACGAGAATGCGAGCGAAGGAGCGCCTGGACAGGCTGCTCGTCGACCGCGGGCTCGTGGAGACGCGGACGAGGGCTCAGGCCCTGATCATGGCGGGCAAGGTGCGCGTCGACGGAGGGACCGTAACCAAGGCCGGGACCCTCCTGTCCCCCGACTGCCGCCTGGAGGTCGCGGATGTGCCGCGCTGGGCAAGCCGGGGCGCCCACAAGCTCCTGAAGGCCTTCGAGGTCTTTCCGCTGAAGGCGGAGGGGCGTGTCTGCGTCGACATCGGCGCCTCGACCGGGGGGTTCACGGACGTGCTGCTGGACCGGGGGGCACGCAGGGTTTATGCCGTAGACGTCGGCTACGGCCAGCTGCACTGGAGGCTGGCCTCGGATCCGCGAGTCGTCGTCAGGGACCGCACCAACGCACGAAACCTGGCTCCCGACGACTTCGGCGACCCGATCGACCTCGTCGTCTGCGACGCCTCGTTCATCTCGCTCACCCTCATCCTGCCGGCGGCCGACGCCATCCTGTCCGATGACGGCTCCGCCCTGTTTCTCGTCAAACCTCAGTTCGAGGCGGGACGCGAGCGGTTGGGGCGGGGCGGCGTGGTTCGGGACCCCGCGGTGCACGCCGCCATCCTGAGGGAGACGACGGACTTCGTCGCCCGGAACACGCGCCTTTGCCCCTCCGGCCTGACGTGGTCGCCGATCCTCGGGCCCGAGGGGAACATGGAGTTCCTCTGCTGGCTCACCCGAGGCGCGGAGGCTCCCCCCATCGACATCGAAACGCTCGTCGAGGAGGCGCACTCGGCCCTCCACCCCCGCTCCGATCGGACGGAACGGGCACATTCCCCCTCCGGGGGCAGACTCGAAAAGTAGGGATTCACGTGGATGAAGGTCAGAACACGAAAAAAACACATCTCGACGGCACCGATCCATTCAGGGGCGTCGGGGCCCGTCCTTTCAGCAGGCTCGGAAGCGAGGTGAAGCTGGACACCGACCGCCTGGCGCGCACCGGGTTCTCCGAGATCGTCTATTGTCCCGGCAAAAGCGACGACCAGCTGCGGGCCATCGCCCGGGCGTTCGGGGACGGCACGGAGAACGTGCTGTTCTCGCGCATCTCTCCCGAGCAGCACGCGGTGGTCGCCGCCGAGCTTCCGGACGTGGTCCACCATGCGACGGCGCGCCTCTCCGGGCTCCGGCGCAGGGAGTCGGAGCACTACGAGGGCGTCGCCGTCGTCTCCGCGGGCAGCAGCGACGTGCCCGTGGCCGAGGAGGCCGCCCTGACCGCCGAGTACATGGGCTGTGCCCCGACGCGTCTTTACGACGTCGGGGTCGCGGGCCTGCATCGGCTGCTGGCCCACCTGGACGAGCTGCGCCGGGCGCGGGCGATCGTGGCCGTCGCGGGCATGGAGGGCGCGCTGCCGACCGTCGTCGCAGGACTGGTGAGCTGCCCGGTGGTCGCCGTCCCCACCAGCACGGGCTACGGGGTCAACCTGGGCGGAATCGCCCCCCTGCTGACCATGCTCAACTCCTGCGCCATGGGGGTGAGCGTCGTGAACATCGACAACGGACTGAGCGCCGGCTATCTGGCCGCCCGCATCGTCCGCCAGATTCACGAGGCCCGGACATGATCACGCGCCCCCTGCTGGAGCAGATCTTCGAGGCGGCGAGCATCGCCCGGTGGAACGACCACCCGCACCCGGCCGTCTTTACCGAGCTGGGCAAACAGGCCCACAAGATGGTGGCCGCCTGGGTTCTGGGCAAGGCCCAGGAGGACGCCGGGAGCGCCGTCGACTGGAACGCTCTGATCGAGGGCGGAATCTTCGAGTTTCTCTACCGCGTCGTCGTCACGGACATCCGGCCTCCGGTCTTTCACAAGCTGATGCAGGACCGCGCCACCCGGGAGCAGATGGGCGAATGGGTCTACAACAGACTGGAGCCCGACCTCACGGCCTTTTCCCCCGAGATGGCCCGCCGTTTCCGCGCCTATCACCGTTCGGACGCCGTGGGGCCGGAGCGGAGCATCCTGCGTGCGGCCCACTGCATCGCCACCCAATGGGAGTTCGATTTCATCCTCCACTGGAGCGCCAACATGTACGGCATCGACCGGACGCGGCGCGAGATCCAGGAGCAGGTCTCCCGCATCGACCTGCCGGTCGCCCGGGAGATGCTGACGGATCCGGCAAAGTCGAGGCTCTGGGGCTTCGTCTCCCTGGTGGGGCAGCTGACCTTCCAGCGGCGCTGGGCCCAGACCTCGCGCACGCCCCAAACCTCCGTCCTGGGACACCTTCTCTTCGTCGCGCTCGTCGCCTGGATGATCTCGCACGAGATCGAGGCCTGCCCCAGGAGAATCTACAACAATTTCTTCGGGGGGCTCTTCCACGACCTTCCGGAGGTGCTGACGCGGGACATCATCTCTCCCGTCAAGGCCTCCGTCGAGGGGCTCGACGACATGATCCACCGCTACGAAAAGGAGGCGATGGAGGAGCGCATCTTTCCCCTCCTTCCCGAACACTGGCACAGGGAACTGCGCTGGTATACGGAGGAGGAGTTCGCCAACAAGACCTGGCAGGAGGGGCAGATCGATCCCATCCAGCGCCACGAGGGGGACATTCCTCCGGAGCTGAACCGGGACCGCTACAACCCCATGGACGGCCGTCTCATCGAGGTCTGCGACAAGCTGGCCGCCTACATCGAGGCCTCCGTATCCATCAGCACGGGCATCCGCTCGCCCGCTCTCGAGGACGGCAAGCGGCGGCTTTACGAACGTTTCCGCCGCGCCCGCGTCGACGGCCTCCCTCTGGGGTATCTGTTCGAGTACTTCCGATAAGGGGAGCGGAGGAGGGGAAAAACCACCCTTGCTCTTACGCTCCGATTTTTTATACTGTTTCCGTGCTTTTTTAAAAATCTGACCCGCGAAAGGATGTCCTGCAATTGAAGAAGACGACTTTGCCCTTTCTTGCGCTGTTCCTCGCCGCCGCTCTCGCGCTTTGCGGTCCCCAACCTGCCGAGAGCCTCACGCCCGACGACCTGAACGGTTACCTCGAGGCCGCCAGCTCCCTAAAGCTGAGCGACGACAACCTCAAGCTGGCGAACGAGGCTGCGGCTCAGGACGCACGCTTCATGGGACTGTTCCGGGCCAAGCTTCGCATCGCCCGGCTGCTTCAGACGGCCGATTCCTCCGGGCCCGAGGGGGAGAGTTACGCCCTTCGCACTCAGGTGGGCCCCCTCGTCGCTTTTCTGTGTCGGGACGGATTTCCCACGCCGGACAAGCTCGTCGAAAACGCCGTCGAGCGGATCGTGAAGCCCCTCGAGCTTCAGCCCGTCCTCAAGGAATTGCCGCGCTACTACGAGGCCGTGGTCGGCACGGCGGACTGGCAGAAGAAGTTTCAGAAAATACTTCACCGAGGGGGCTATCCCTCCCTGGATGGGGGGACGATCTTCCATCTCGCAGGTTTTCCGGAGATCGGGGACAAGCCCTATTATACGGCCGCTATGGATGCCGAGCTCCAGGACGGTTCGCTGTTCCTTTACGAAGGGGATGCGTCCGTCGAGGGCTGGCTCTACTCCTTCTGGATGCGCCGTTGGGACGACGGGACCATGGACGCCGCCAAACTGGCCATCGACTGGCTGAACAAGGCTTTGGGACAGTAGCGGCATTCCCGACGGCGAACGAATCGGCTCCCAGGGGACGAGGCTGGCCGCCTCGTCCCCTGGGAGCCGATTCGTCCCTTTGTCCCGAGCGCAGCAAAACTCTCTGGCCGAAACAGTCCATGGATGTTATGATAGGGAAACTTTATTCCGATTCCGAGGCCGTCCGCATACTCGGCCGACCTTGCCTCGCCCCTTGCGATAGCAGCAAACGGAAAAGGAACGAAGATACTTTTGTCTTGTTGGAGGGCATCGGCTATGGAGGAACACGGGTTCGACTTTCGGCGGCAACTCAGCATCATGGCCAGGGAGAGGCTGACGTTCTCTCCGATCAGCGAGATCTCCACTCTGGTTCAGGCTCATGCCGCGTTGTCGTTCGGCGCGGGCGAACCCTCGGACGGCACCATTCCCAAGACCTCCTTCCAGGCTGCGGCCGAGAGGGCGTTCGCGGACCCCGGGATCTGGGGCTATCACCACGACGAGCTTGGGGACCTGGACCTGAGAACCTGGCTCCTCGAACGCATGAAGCTGGACGACATGGCCCCGGACTGGGTGCAGGCGGAGGACATCCTCATCACGCACGGAGCCGGAGGAGCCATCAGCCTCGCCGTAGAGGCCCTGGTGGACGAGGGCTCGGTCGTGCTGGTGGAGGGGCCGACCTACAGCGACAGCCTCCTTGCCCTCCGCCGGCAGGGGGCGGTCTGCATCCCGGTCCCCTCGGATGCGGACGGAATCCTCCCCGAGGAGCTGGAACGGATACCCGCCCTGCGGGAGGCCCGCTTTCTCTACACGATCCCAAATTTTCAGAACCCCAGCGGCTGCACGACCACCCTGGCGCGCAGGCGGCACATCCTGGAGATCCTTCGGCGACACGACGTCGCCATTCTGGAGGACGATCCCTACCACTACCTGGGCTATGACGGCCCGGCCCCGACAAGCTACCTGAAGCTGGCGGGCAACGACCGGCGCGTCATCCACTGCAACTCGTTCTCCAAGATCGTCGCGCCGGGCATCCGCATCGGATGGGCCGTCGTCCCCCCCGCCCTGAAGGAGGCCTTCCTGGCACTGGCCGTCTGCGACGGCCTGGGGCCGGCTCTTCTGCTCCAAAGGGCGCTCCTGTACCTGATGCGGTCCCTGGACTTCGAAAAATACGTGGAGGGCCTTCGAAGCGAGTATCGCTCCCGACGCGACAGGATGCTGGACTTGATCGAACGGCGTCTGGCCCCTCTCGGTCTCCGGACGAACCGTCCGGGCGGGGGCTTCTTCATCTGGGCCCAGGCGCCCGAGGAAATGAAGGATTTTCACTCGGAAGCCTTCGCACGCTATGCGGTGAGACGCGAAAAGATCGGCGTGGTCCCGGGGAACGCCTTTTTCCCTGAAGGGGCCTCCATGGGGGATCGGGCCTTCCGGCTCTCCTACGCCAAGCTCCCCCCGGAACACATGAAGGAGGGTGTGGAAAGGCTGGCAAGGGCCTGGACTTCGTTTGCCGGACAGCGAGGCAAAAGCGACCGATAAGGAGGAGACGAAGAGATGGAAAACGGCAAAACGGCGGGGTACACGACCGGACAGATCCTCAAGTTCGTGATCCCCTCCCTCATCGGGGCACTGGCCTTCATCATGCCCATCCCGGACAAGGGTACGTTCAACACGGCCCTCGGGCTTCTGATCGACTGGGGGAAGGGAGACCTGAAGGCCTACTTGCCGACCGCGGCGATGACGGCGGTCGTCCTGAGCGCCGCGGCAAGCCTTTTTGCCGTCCTCGCCAGGCCCCGATCCATCATGGAGAACACGTTCCTGAGGGAGCTCCTCTGCGTCTCGCCCTTCTGGCTGGCGTCGCGCGTTCTGGGCGCCGTCCTGACCGTCTTCCTGCTCCCGCCCTTCGCCTGGTATTCCTGCATGTAGCGTAGGATTGTACGGGAACGGCGGCAACTCCGAAACATACGGAGCTGCCGCCGTTCCCGTACAATCCTCTAGGTGGGCAAGTCCGAGGTGGAGAATGTCGGCTCCGCTCCGCCTCGGTTCATCTCCCGAAAGGCCTCCATCCTCTCCTTGGGGCAAAGCATCAGAAGCTCGTCCCCCTCCTCGAGCACCTCGTCGGCCGGAGGATTGTAGACGGACACCCCGTTGTGGTGCAGAATGGCGACCACCATGGCCTCGAAACGGCTCCTCAGCTCCGAGTCCCGGAGCCTGACCCCCCTCAGAGGGCTGTTCTCCCCTATCACCGCCGTGTCGAAACTCAGGCGGAAATGGCCGTGCACGTCCACAAGGTCGAAGAAGTCCGAAACGTTGGGCTTCAGCGAGGCCCAGGCCAGGGCCGAGGCTCCCGTCTGCACGGGGTTGATGACGCGGTCGGCCCCAGCCCGGTAGAGCGTGGTGGTGGACTGCTCGCTGCTGGACCGGGCAACGATGCGCATCGTTCGGTTATGGGCGCGGGCGGTAAGGACGGTGTAGACGTTGTCCGCATCGTTGCTCATACAGACGATCATCCCGCAGGCGCGCATCAGGCCGGCCTGAAGCAGAATCTCCTCCTCCGTCGCATCCCCCAGGATCATCGTCCAGCGATGTGCCCGAGCGGCCGCATCCGCCTCGGGGTCGCTATCGATCCCGACAAAGGCGACGCCGCCCTCGCTGAAGTGTTCGGCAACCTTCCGCCCGACCTGCCCCACCCCGCAGATGATCCAATGGTCGTTCAGCCTGTCCAGCATGTGGTCCCTCCTGCGCCCAAGGGCCTCCAGAACGCTTCCCATAAAGAAATACTCCGCCAGCTTCGCCAGGGAGATCCCCACGACGCCGATCCCCGCAAACATCAAAAGCGACATGAAGAGCTTTCCGCCCTCATTCAAGCCCGGCGGCTCGCCGTACCCCACCGTGGTCAGGGTGGTCAGCGTATAGAAAAGGCTGTCCACCAACGAATAGCCCAGCAAAAAATGCAGCGCGGCGAAACCGGCCAGGAGGACGCACACCAAAACCCCCAGCCAAAAAAGGGTGTCCTTAGCCTTTCCGGTCAAGTTCGTCCCTCCTCGCCCTCGGCGACGGCAGTGCGGTTCACCTTTTGTTTGCGTTCGATTATATCAGGAAAAAAGACAAAAAAAGAGGAGGGGCCGAAGCCCCTCCCGATGGTGCATTGAGTGCGTTGGGAACTAGAAGGACACCTGCGTGCGGAAACGAATCACATCGTCGTCGTCGGCATTGTCCCAGTCGACCTTGACGTAGTTCAGGCCGAACTTGACGTTGGGGTTGTAGGTGTACTGAACGCCCAAGCCGTACTCCTTGAAGTCCTCAAGCGCAAGATCGAAGTCGTAGTTGTAGTAGAAGAGGTGGGTGGCCCACTTGTCGTTCCAGACCTGGCCCGCACCGACGCGCCAGTACTTCAGGTCATCCATAAGGATGTTGCCCAAATCGACCTGCGAGAAAACAACTTCTTCCGTCCCCGTGGGAACGACGAAGCCCCTATCGATCTGGCCGTACTCCAGCCACAGGCTGGTGAACTTCAGCAGATCCTGCTTCACGTCGACAACGGCCTTCCAAGCGTTGGTGCTGTCCAGATCGGCATCGACCCAATTTCCGCCGACCAGAACGTCCACGTTGGCCTGCTGGTGGTAGAAAAGTCCCTTCAGGGCGATGTTGTCGTTGAAGTTGAAGCGAAGCCCCGCAAAGGCCGTCCACATGTTGTCAAAGCTCAAACCCACCGCAGGATCCTCGGCGTTGTCTCCAAGGAAGGCCTGAACGCCAAGGTCGAAGCCCAGCTGCTCCGTGAACTGGAGCTTGCCCATCAGGAAGAGCTCCCAAGCACCCCAAGCGCCGATGGCATCAACAGTACCGTCCCTGTTCAAGTCCATATCGAAGAGGTTCGGATGAGCCACATAGGCGTAAACGCCACCCATGCCGAAAGACTTCTCCCAGCCCAGACCATCCGTCCTGCGGTCGGTCAGATAGGAGTCCAGCCCGTAGAAACCGCCCGTGGCGCTGAAGTCCGTCGCGCCGCCAAGGTAGTACTCGTCCTCCAGATCCCACACGAAGCGGCCCGCGGTCAGCTTGGAATCCCAGAAGAAGGGGATCTCGGCATAGAAGCGCGTCCACCCGGCATCCAGACCGTCCAGACGCCCAACGAACTTCATGCTCTCGTCCTCGCCGAACCAACGCTCGAAGATCAAACGGGAACGCGTGACCCTGGAGCTGCCGTCGGAAACAGGAGCGTCGTTGTCCTCATTCCTGATGTCCAGACGAAGCGAACCGCTCAGCTTCCAGCCGCCAAGGCGATCCTCGATGACGGAAACCCTCTTGTCGAGGTTGTCCACCTTCACGCCCAGGGCATCCAGCTCGTCCTTGAACTCCAGGACCAGCTTCTTCAGCATCTCGACGTCCTGCTTGCTGGCCTTCGTCATGTCGACGACCGCAAGGGCGCGGGCCAGAGCGGAGGCCATCTCGTAGCGGGTGGTGGGCTGCTTGCCCTTGTAGGTGCCGTCGGGATAGCCGGAAAGAACGCCGTGAGCGGCCAGCTGACCGATCGCGTCATAGGCCCAGTGGTTCATGGGAACGTCCATGAACGGGTTCGTGGCCGCGAAAACGGGAGCGGCAAAAGCGAAAAGAACCGCAACTGCAACAAGTGCTGCAAACTTTTTCATTACTGTGTTACCCCCTTATTGGTTTGTCAATATGCGTCGAAAACTCGACCTCGATACTGCGCTTCCGAATCCTTCGTTCGTCCTGGAAGGCCTTCAGGGGGGCACACGAAAAAGTGACCTTGTTTCCTTTTTCCGTCCCCCATCGGGACTGCATACTCCCTCGGGATCTTCCGCGCCTTCCTCAAATCCGCCTCGTCCTTGATGGCAACAGGGGGTATCCGCACCTCGCTTTCCTGCCTCGGGAATCCCCGGCGAACCTTGGAACCCTACTTAGGCGATATTGCGCAATACGCGCAATCATCGTGACAAATGTTACAGGATGAGCCGGAAAAACAAAATAGGTCTTAGGACTCATTACTTATAGGTCTAGTCATGTTTCATCGCATCGTCATCGCACGGCGGCCCTTTCGGTCCAGCACGGGCGGTCTGGTTGCGGGCATGATTGCAGGGCATTCGGCCGGAGCCCCCAGGTACGGGGCGACAGCATCACACCGAACGCTCAGCTCCCTCCAGCCTGGACTGGTACAAGAACAAACAGATGGGGCGCGGGGGGTACGCGTTTCAGCCGAAGAGTTCGGCATGACTGCCAAGGCGATAGAGGGTCAAGGTTTCCTCGTCCCGCTCGTAGACAAGCAGCCAGTCCGGAGCGACGTGACACTCCAGGCAGCCCGCCCACTCCCCGACCAAGGAGTGCTCTCTATGAGAATCCGGCAGGGGGTCGTCCCGGGACAGAAGGTCGATAACGGACTGAAGGAGCTCCATATCGCAGGCCCCGGAACGGGAAGAACGCTTGTAGTCCTTCCTGAAGGCCCTCGTCGTCAGGATGGATCGGGTCACTCCCCATCCTCCCCGTCAAGCGCGGCGAACATCGAGGCCGCGTTGTCGAAACGACGCACCCCAAGCCCGGCACGGCCATCCCGAATGGCCGTGGCCGTCTCCTCGTTGGGGACGTTCAGCTCGACCGGGAGTGCTCCGGTCTCGGCAACCGTCGAGAAGAACGCACGGATGACCGCACTGGCCGACACGCCGCGGCGGGCAAATACGGCGTCCGCCTTGTGTTTGACGTCCGAATCGATACGTGCCCGAATTACGGAATCCGTCTTCATGGCAACCCCTCCCTTGAATAATGTAGCTACATTTTATCGCGAGCAGGGGGTATCGACAAGGACGATGCGTTACAACAGCAAGAGTGCCCTTTATGGCAGGATAAGGGATGGTGCAGCGGCATCGGAATCAGATCAACGAGACGGCGACCCCGGCGGCGTTCGTCCTACCCCGGCCAGAGATATGGCCGGGTCGGGAACACCGGCATGGCTTCCGAGCGCGCCACGGGGGGCATCGCGGCGTGGTATCCGGTGTTTAAGGCGGTAAGGAGAAAGGCCCGGCCGTTTGAAAAAAGCCCGCCGCTCCTGTATACTGATCGCGCAGTATCACGTCCCCCGACGCGGGGGCTCAGTCCTGTGCGGCGAAGACCCACGAACCCTGTCAGGCCCGGAAGGGAGCAGCAGTAAGGGGTGTTCTTCGGGTGCCACGGGGTCGCTGGGTTCCCGCGGCGGGGGACTTGTTTGCCCTTCCGCGATTTTTTCGCCGCCGATCCCCCTGCTGTCCTCCCCCATCCCTTCCATCGTATTATATAATTTGTTCGTCCATCAAAAAATAAATGCCGCCATCCCCCTCCGTTTTGCCTTTACGGTGCGGCTGCAGCATCTCGATTCGTTCCGGAAAGGAGACGCCCCATGTCCGAAAGACTGAACGCCATCATCGAGAACCATATCCGAAAGGAGCCCGGTGCCCGGTGTCTCTGGTGGAAAGGAGCGTGGCGCTCCCGATCGGATTTCGGAGGCCTGGCCGACGCCTGCACGGATACCCTGCGTTCCGCCGGGTTCCGCAAGGGGCAGAGGCTGGCGCTTCTGATGCCCAACTCCCCCATGGTCCCGGCCCTGGCGCTGGCGGCTTGGCGGCTCGGCGGGATCCTCTGCCCGCTGAACGAGAAATCGGGGAGGACCTCCCTGATCCGGACTCTGTCCCTGCTCGACCCCTTTGCCGTCGTCGTCTCCGAGGAGGTCCGCAGGGACGGCGCCGGACTGCTGGAGGAGCTCGGCCGTCCGATCGTGGTCTGTTCACCCGAAGGTCCTCCGCCCGCTTTTTCCGCTGCTCCCACCCGAGCGGACTCCGAGGACCTGGCCGTCATCTTCTCCACCTCCGGCACGACCGGAATGCCCAAGGCCGTGCCCATCACCCACGGAAACCTCATCGACAACTGCAGGGCCTGCATGACGGGACTGGACGGACTCGGTCCGGACAGCGTCCTGCTCAACGTGCTCCCGAACTTTCACGCCTTCGGCTTCACGGTCGGGACGATCCTGCCCTTCTTCATCGACGGCGCTCAGGCGATCGTCCCCGGCTTCATGCCCCCCCAGAACACCCTGCGCGCCATTCGGGAGGCCCCGGCCGACGTCCTGCTGCTCGTCCCGACGATGCTGGGCTTTCTGACCGCCTTGCTCGAACGGTCGGGGCAGAGGCTGCACGGGGTCAGGCTCCTGGTGACGGGCGGGGACCGCTACAACGAGCACATGGACCCCAGGGTGCGGGAGGCCTTCGGCGTCGGGGTTCTGGAGGGCTACGGCATCACGGAGTGCTCGCCGGTCATGGCCGTCAACCGCAACGAGACGGTCCGCAGGCTCGGCACGGTCGGGACCCCGCTGAGGGGCTTCGAAATTCAGCTCCGGACCGAATCCGGAACTCTGGCGGAGGGCGACGAGGGAATCCTGTGGGTGCGCGGTCCGAGCGTCACATCCGGGTACTACCGCGCCCCGGAGCTGAATCGGGAGCGGTTCGACGACGGCTGGTTCAACACGGGCGACTACGTGCGCATCGAGGACGGCAACATCCGCATCCTCGACCGGATGACGGACATCGTGATCGTCGGCGGATTCAACGTCTATCCCCAGGAGGTCGAGGCAATTCTGTCCGCGCACCCCGCGGTTCAGACCGCCGTGGTGGTGGGGACGCCCAACGACATCAGCGGAGAGGTTCCCAAGGCCTTCGTCCTCAGGAAGCCCGAAGCCGAGGTCTCGGAGCCGGAGCTCGTCCGTTACTGTAAGGAGCGGCTCGCCCACTACAAGGTGCCCCGCAAGGTGGAGTTCGTCGAAAGCCTGCCCCTCTCCAGCACCGGCAAGGTCCTGCGCCGGGTGCTGAGGGAAAGGGAGCGCACCGGGGAAAAACATGAGGGCGAGCGGCGCAAAATTTCTGTCCAGGAGGCAACGCATGACTCAAAGGCTTGAAGCGATCATCGATGAAACCGTCCTTGCCCACAAGGACGATCCCTGCTACTGGTGGGAGGGAGCGTGGTACAGCGGCGCGGACTTCCTGCGCCTGGCGGACGCCTGCGAGAGGGCGCTGTCCGACGCCGGATTCACGGAGGGGCAGCGGCTCGTCGTGATGATGAAGAACTGCCCGATCATCCCGGCCCTGTCGCTGGCCGTCTGGCGCCTCGGCGGGGCGTTCTGCCCGCTGAACGTCGCGGCAGGGATGCTGTCGCTGCAAGGGACGCTCGACCTGATCGAGCCCTTCGCGGTGGTCCTCTCCGACTCCGTCAAGGCGGAGGTGGGACAGTTTCTTCAGGAGAAGGGGATTGCCTGCGCGGTCTGCCCGCCGGAGGGGCCGCTGCCGTCCTTCAAGGGCGTCCCCGGAAAGCCGGAGTCCCGGGACCTGGCCGTGATCTTCGCCACTTCCGGGACGACGGGGCTGCCCAAGGCCGTGCCTCTGACCCACACCAATCTCGTGGACAACTGTCGGCAGACCTGGGAGGCCGTGGAGGGGCTGGAGCCCGGCGACGTCTTCCTGAACGTCCTGCCGAACTTCCACTCCTTCGGCTACACCGTTTCGACGGTCCTGCCCCTGACCATGCGGGCCCGTATGGCCATCGTCCCCGCCTTCCTGCCCCCGCAGCCCGCGATGAAGGCGATTCTGGAGGCCCCCGTCAACATCCTGTTCGCCGTCCCGGCCATCTTCTCCTACCTCCTCGGCGCGGTGGAGCGCGGCGCCTTCCCCGGGGAGGCCCTGGGCCGGACAAAGCTGATGATCTCGGGAGGCGACCGCCTGAGCCCCAACCTGCACGAGCACGCCCTGCGCCTCGTCGGCAAGGACGTCATGGAGGGGTACGGCCTGACCGAGACCTCGCCCGTCGTCGCGGTCAACCGGAGCTACGAGACGCATCGCGCCGGTACCGTCGGGCCCTTCATCGGCGGGTACGAGTGGCACCTGCGCACCCGCGAGGGGCAGAGGACCGATGAGGACGAGGGCGTGCTCTGGGTGCGCGGCCCCTCGGTGACGAAGGGGTATTTCCGCGCCCCCGAGCTCACGGCGGAGCGGTTCGACGGCGACTGGTTCAACACGGGCGACTACGTGCGCATCGAGGACGGCTACATCCGGATCCTCGACCGCGTGACGGACATCATCATCGTCGGGGGGTTCAACGTCTATCCCCAGGAGGTCGAGAAGGTGCTGACGGAGCACCCGGACGTCCAGACCGCGATCGTCGTCGGCATGCCGCACCCTGTCAGCGGAGAGATCGCCAAGGCCTTCGTCCAGCGCAGGGAGGGCTCGGCGGTGACGGACCGCGAGCTGGTGAAGTTCGCCAAGGAGCGTCTGGCCCACTTCAAGGTGCCCCGGAGCGTGGAGTTCGTGGACTCGTTCCCCCTTTCCGGTACGGGCAAGATCCTGCGCCGCGTCCTGCGACAGCAGGCCGGAGAGAGGGCCCTGTGATGAAGCGGAGGCTCCGGCTGGCGACCTTCAACGTAAACTCCGTCCGAAGCCGCCTGCCCGTTCTGGAACGCTGGCTGCCCGAGGGGGGGGTCGACCTCCTGTTCCTCCAGGAGACCAAGGCCGTGGACGCCGACTTCCCCGTCGCGGCCTTCGAGGCCCTGGGGTATGGGGTCCGCTTTTGCGGCGAGAAGTCCTATAACGGCGTCGCCGTGGCGGCCCGGGACGGCGACGCCCTGAAAAACGTCTCGTTCGGCTTCGGGGATGGAGAGGAGCCCGGCTTCCCCACCCGCGTCGTCCTGACCCGGTTCGGGGACCTGACGGTCCTGAACACCTACGTTCCGCAGGGCAAAGCGCTCGACCATCCCGACTACGAGGTGAAGAAACGCTTTCTGGAGCGGGTCCGCACCATCGTGGAGCGCGAGGCGGAGCGGCCCTTCGCCTGGGTCGGCGACCTCAACGTGGCTCCGACGGAGATCGACGTCACCAACCCCGCCAACAAGAAGGACCACGTCTGCTTCCATACGGACATCCGGGAAAGGTTCGCGGACACGGCGGAGGGGCTGACCGATGTCCTGCGCACCTTCCGCCCCGAGGCCGGGGAGTACACCTTCTTCGACTATCGGGTGAAGAATGCCCTGGAGCGCAACATCGGCTGGCGGATCGACCACATCCTCGCCTCCCCGTCCCTGGCGGAGAGGGCGCTCGACTGCTTCGTGGAGCGCGCGCCGCGCGGCTGGGAGAGGCCGTCGGACCACACGCCCCTCGTCGCCGATTTCGAACTCTGACGCCCTGCGGCCTTGAGAGCTCGGGAGCCGGGGCGGGACCTCCCCGTCCGGGACCGTGAAAATCCGCCGGGAATCGCGGGCTTCTCCTGTCCCTCGGAGGATGGAGTCCTGTTCGGCAGCGTCTATTACGCCGAGGGCGCGGCCAACCCCACGATCCTCCTGTGCCACGGTTTTCCCGGCCTGGACAAGAACTGCGACCTGGCCCACGAGCTTCGCCGTGCGGGGTTCAACGTCGTCGTCTTCTCCTATCGGGGGGCGTGGGGCAGCCGGGGCGCCTTCACCTTCGCCGGGACGGTACGGGACGTCGCCAACATGACGCGCCACATCCTGCGCCGCAAGCTGCCCCTGCCGGAACGGTTCGACGGAGCCACCGTCGTCCCGATCGGATTCAGCATGGGGGCCTTCTCGGCTCTGCGGGCCGCGGCCGCCCTGCCGGAGCTGCGCGACGTGGGGCTCATCGGGGTCTGGAACATCGGGCTGGACGTGGAGAAGAGCCGAGCCGACGCCGCGCTCAAGGAACGGCTCGACAGGCTGCTGGCCGGTGCGGGGTGCCTGGAGGGAACGACCCGGGCCGCGCTTTGGAACGAACTCCTCTGGAGGCCGGAGGAGTTCGATCTGCGTCACGACGCGCTGTCCTGCGGGGGCAAGCGCATCCTGTTGCTGGGGGCCGCGGAGGACGAAGCCGTCCCCGTGGAGACGCACCAGCGGCCCCTGGCGGACCTTCTGAGGAGGGCGGGGGCGGAGGTCTGCGAGCGCATCGTCCCGGGGGACCATGCCTTCTCCGCACAGCGTTGGGAGATGACCAGGGGCGTGCTGGGGTGGCTGGAGGGCCTTGGCTACTGAGGGAATCTCGTTGCACTACCCCGGCGCTGCCGCGCCGGGGACATCCGTTGGAAGGGGTTGTTGGGTTATGGAGACCTGGATCAAGGCGGACGACATCTGGTCGCTCTGGGCCATCATCGTCGGTTGGGCGGCGGTGAGCATCTATCTGGAGCAGCGGTATCGGTGGGCCGCGAAGGTCAGCGGGGCGATCATCGCGCTTCTGGGTGCGCTGGTCCTGGCGAACCTGGGGGTGATCCCCACGGACAGCCCCGTGTACGACACCATCTGGGGCTACGTGGTCCTGCTGGCGGTGCCGATCATGCTCTTCAAGGCCAACCTGCGGAAGATCTGGCTGGAGAGCGGGAGGACCTTCCTCGCCTTCCACATCGCCGCAATCGGAACGGTCGTCGGCAGCATCCTGGGGCTGCTCTTCTTCGGGCGCTGGATGCCGGAGGCCCTGCAGGTCGCCGCCATGATCACGGGCAGCTACATCGGCGGCACGGTCAACTTCGTCGCCATGTCCACCCAGTTCCAGGCGTCGCAGAACGTCATCAACGCCTCCATCGTGGCGGACAACCTGAACATGGCGCTCTACTTCTTCGTGCTCCTGGCGATCCCCAGCCTTCTGTTCTTCCGCAGGCACTACGAGCACCCCTACGAGAAGGCCGCCAACGAGGGGCTGAGGGAGGGGGAAAACCGCGCCGCAAGTTACTGGGGCCGCAAGGAGATCGCCCTGCTGGACATCGCCAAGGTCGTGGCCGCGGGGTTCATCCTGGTGGCGGTCTCCGTCAAGCTGGCGGGCTGGATGGGCGCGCACCCGTCCCTGCCGGCCGCCCTGCGGGGCATCCTCGGCAGCAAATACTTCGTCGTCACGACGCTGACCGTGGTGGCCGTCACGCTGTGCCCCAGGTTCTTCGAGGAGGCGAGGGGCTCTCAGGAGATCGGAACCTTCCTGATCTACATCTTCCTGGTGGTGATCGGCACGCCGGCCTCGGTGCGGGCCATCTTCCTCCAGAGCCCGATCATCCTGCTCTTCTGCGCGTTCGTGGTGCTCGTGAACATGGTCGTTACGCTGCTGGTCGGCAAGCTCTTCGGATTCAACCTGGAGGAGCTGCTGGTCTCCTCCAACGCCACGATCGGCGGCCCGACGACCGCCGCGGCCATGGCGATCAGCAAGGGATGGGACGACCTGGTGCTTCCCGCCATGCTGGTGGGGGTCTGGGGGTACGTCATCGGAAACTGGATCGCCATCACCCTGGGACAGGCCGTATTTCCCGCTCTCCTGGGCTGAGGGAACGGACTTGCAAAGCGATCGGGGCGCCGGTTCGGCGCCCCGATCGCTTTGCAAGTTTGCGCTCAATCGTCCAAAGCGTTTCTGACGAGCAGGTAGGGAATCCCTCGGTAATCCCTGCGGTCGACCAGGGGCACGCCCCCCTCGAACCGCATGTCCGAACGGATGTAGAGGGTGATGCCGTCGTGTTCGGCCCTCACGTACTCGCCCTTTGTCCTGGCATAGGACAGCTTGGAGTTCTCGGAAAAATCCGGTGCGCCACTCTCGACGAGAATGGATTCGCCCTCCCCTCAGCAGTCCCGATAGGCCCCCCAATACAGATACCCGACAGATCCCCGCTCCTTCAGCAGGGCGGCCGCCTCCGGCGTCATCCGAAACGCGGTTTCCCCCGCTCCCCAGGCACAGCCCGCCATGGAAAGGAGGCCGGACAGGACAACGATCCCCAATTTCTTCACCACAACGTCACTTCCCTTCTCATCGCCCCGATCCCCCGGACAAGACGATCCGAAAACGCCCCTGTTCCAGGGGATTGTCGCCCCGTCCCGGAAGGACATTTTAACGCAAAAGCGTCCTTCTATCTTTTTGCCCGGCGCCGATGTTCCGAAAGCTCACAGAACACGCCCCGGTAAGGCCCGCTTCCGCGCTCTCATTATACCGGACGCCCCGTCGGGACGGGGGGGGGGCAACGCATGCCGACCGGCACCAACCCTCAAGCCAACAGATCAAATCTTTAACATGGGTCAAGCACAGGCTTCATGCAATTACCCCCGCACCCGCCAGGCGCAAAGATAAAGTTTCCAGCAGTTTGCGGTCCCCCCGCCGGGGCACGGGTGCGAATCGAGACGGGAGAAGGCCAGCGGCGAAGCCAATGGCAGCAGTCGGGATCACGCGAGCTGCACCCTTCAGGCGGTGCTGAATCGCGCCGTTGTGGACTTCCGCCAATACGGCTCGTGGATGTGGGTGTTCAGGTGGCGAAGAGGACGTGCAAGGACATGACGTTCGCTCTGCCGAGGGGGCGCAAGGCCGTGAGGCGGGGATCCGAATGCGCCGTCACCGCCGCGGTATCCACCGCCGTGAAGGCGATCGGTCCTTCCATGCCTGCTCCCGGAAGCGATATTCTCCGGTTCCGGAGGGGAATGCAACGCGGGCTGGGGGTTCTCCCCGGCGCTCTTGCTCCTTATGCTCCTCGCCGCCCGCCGGCGCAGAGCGCGCGGGTAACGCCCGCAAATCAGAACCACCGGCTGAGCCGGTGGTTTGCACCGGCCCTGTAAGGGCCCCATACCGGCAGCCCTGACGGGCCCTGAAGTTACGCCGCCCGCAACTC